>JAAZCR010000202.1 GCA_012513195.1 Bacilli bacterium
GGCATATAGAGCCCAACTGGAAGCTCGATTAGATCCACTCACTAGACTACCTAATCGTTTAATGCTCACGGAATATTTCGAATCATTAAGAAAAAAATATAAAGACACACAAGATTCTTTTGCAATCGCAATGATTGATATTGATAATTTTAAACAGATTAATGACACCTTTGGTCATCCAGTTGGTGATAAAGTATTAGAAACCATGGCTAAAATTTTGAAGAAACATCTTAACTCGAAAGATTTTGTCTGTCGCTTTGGTGGTGAAGAATTTCTCCTCCTTCTCGACGAATGTGATAAAAATAATGTATTAGAGCGCATTGATCCTTTAAAAAAAGAAATCGATACCCATCCCTTTGATGGTATCGAAGTTACTGTTAGTATTGGTATAAGTATTTATAATGATAGGTTAACAATGATTGAAAACATAACTTGTGCTGATCAAGCGCTATATGCGATAAAAAATATGGGCAAAAACCGCGTATTATTATATGATGATATAAAGGAGTCAGATTATGGACAAAATTAAAAGTTTTTCGATTAATCATCTTAAACTTGAACGCGGAGTATATATCATGCGTAAGGATAAATTCAACGGCATCACAATTACAACCGTTGATATTAGAATGAAACGTCCCAACCGCGAACCTGTCATAAATACCAGCGAACTTCACACAATTGAGCATTTAGGAGCAGTATATTTACGCAATTATTCTCGTTTAAAAGACAAAGTGGTCTATTTTGGTCCAATGGGATGTCGGACAGGCTTTGAGTTAGTTTTAGTAGGTGATTATGAATCACGGGAACTTCTTGAAGACATAATCGCTACGTTTGAATTTATCGCTAATTATGAAGGCGATATTCCTGGTCAAAGTGCGATAGAATGTGGAAACTATTTAGATCATAATTTACCCATGGCTAAATACCATGCCCAAGATTTCTTACAGGACCCATTATTAAATATTAAAGATAGTAATCTGAATTATCCAATGGAGTAGTAATACTCCATTTTTTCTTAGTCATTTATTTTAGTGATTGGAATGTTTTTCTTGTTTTGAATAAGTTGTAAAAAGTTTTCTAGTTCTAACTCATCTTTAAAAACGCGTAATGGTATGATTAAAGGTGGCATGTTTTCACTGATAATATCAATATATCTCTCATCGATGAAGATTTCTGTAATAGTTTCAATAGGATAGACAGCCATGTTTTGATGTTCATCACTTTCAACGATATCTGTATCACTTACTTTTATTTTAATTATCTCATCATTTTGATAGTTTAATGGTTGATTTAAAAATGTATAGGCCTTTTTAATCAATGAGTATTTGAAGATGAGAAAAGCGAGAATGAACACTAAAATACCAGCCATAAGGAAGATTTGCCAGAGGGGACGGTCTTGAACTGCCATCATCACAATGGCTGCAACAAAAACGACAATAACGAGTATTATTGAAAAAGCGAAGCGAAATAAAAGTTTACTGAAACGGTGTTGGTATTTAAGGCGATTCGCGCTATATAATTCATCTTGTTTGTTAAATTGATATTGGATTTCCATAATTTCACCTCTTTTGATAATTATATCATAATCTATTATCCGAAGTAGAGAGATTTATTTTTCTCTAATCTTTTTATATAATATAATTAAGTAAAGCACATAAAATTATAAATGAAGGAGGGTAAAGATGAAAATTTTAGCTCTATTAGCTCCTGGGTTTGAAGATTTGGAAGCTTTGGGTACCATTGCTTTGTTAAGACGGGCGAAACTAGAAGTTGATGTTTGTTCTGTGGAAAACACCAAAACAATCACTGGTAAATATAATATCACAGTTAAAGCTGATGTCAAATTAAAGAAAGTTAATCCAGACCTCTATGAAGGGTTATTTTTACCAGGTGGTATGCCAGGAGTAGAAAATTTATTCAAAGTTGATAAAGTGAAAGAACTCGTCAAATACTTTGTGGAAAAAGATAAAGTACTAGCTTGTATCTGTGCAGCTCCAACTATTCCTGGTAGACTAGGTCTACTTGCGGGTAAAAACTATACTTGTTTCCCTGGTTGCGAAGATGATTGTAAAGATGGTATCCATCACGATGTCAATGCGATAACCGATGGCAATATCATTACTGGTAGAGCTGCGGGAGCAGTGCATGATTTCGCTTATGAAATCATCAAAAAGTTCAAAGGTGAAGAGTTCGCTACTGAAGTCATGAACCATATTTGTTATGAAAGATGTACTTGTAAAGAGGAAGAATGCTGTAAAGAACATTGTGAATGTCAAGAAAAACATGATAAAGAATGTTACAAGGAAGAAGTAAAAGAAGAATGCTGTTGTAAAGAAGACCATGATAAAGAATGTTGTAAAGAAGAAACCAAAGAAGAGTGTGGTTGTAAAGAAGAAAAGTGTAACTCCGATAAAACAGAGGAATAATGTCATCTAGTAAAAAAAGAAAGTCAATTTGACTTTCTTTTTTTTATAGGTAGTTTAAGTGCTAACCTATCGATATTCAATTACTACTCGCTCTTTACAACATGGACAATTATTTATCGTAATGTAATAGATATTATCTTGTTTATTAATCGAATAATCATCACTTGGTAAGATTTCTTTATCTGTTTCGATCTTAATGACAGCATCTTTTTGAAGGTGTCTAAATTCAATTCTGTTTTCTGATATATCTACTACTTCAGCCATCGCATAATGAATTAACAAACCATGATAATTAACGTTTAGTGGTAACATCACAGCTTCTTTACTTTTTAGAGTTAGAGTCCTACCTTCAAATAATGGTTTATTATTTTCATATATATTTATTTCTTTTGTGAATCCATCGAGGTTGAGTAAATGAAGGAAACGCTCGCCTATATTGTTCTTGGTGGTTGTCATAAAAATACCATGATATTTATTGGTATTATATAAATTTGCGTCCATATCTAATCGTTTAAGTGTTAATCGCATTAATTCGAGATTAGCTGGTAAATTACATGCATAAACAATTGCCTTACCATTTTGTGACATTGTTTCAAATGCACACGGGTAATCTTTACCATATACTTTAAAAATAGGTGTGATGTTACTTCCATCAAACATTTGCGCATAATAGGTACGCACTTCTTTAAACTGAGCAGCAAATCCGACTGGATAAACTGATAGATTATAATGAGGTTGGTCATATATAGTATCAATGATGGTAACACCTAAATAATCAGCTAAGATTGTACAAGGATTGTTTTCCATATCGTATTGTGGTAATTCACCACAGATGAGAAGTTTTCCACCTGTATTTAAATAGTCAACTAACTTAACTTGCAGGTCTTTACTCATGTATCTTGCGCAAGGTACAACTAATACTTTAGTCTTTTCTATATCAATAGTTTGTGATTGAAGATTTATGGATGTAAAACGGTAGTTCATAAGTAGAAGCAGTTTACTTATTATATCCCATGCTAGTCCAGCACGATGTGCTGTAACATTATGAACAATCTCCCTCGAAATTTCGCTTTTGGGATAATAACTTTCAGTCATGAAGTAATCAGGAATAAAACCAAAAGAGAGGTTATCATACTCTTCATACATACTCGCCAGTTTCGCACTGTTTGCCTTTAATACCGTGTTACAATACTTTAATCGTGGATAGGTATAACTTAATTCTCCTTCAGGATTTACTGGAGCCGCAAAACCATGGCGTTCCCCTGTGATGGCGATGCGGTCGTTACCATCACGACCAGTTTCATTAAAACGATAATTGTAGCCACCTGAAAAGAGATAATAATTGATGAAACGATTACCTTGAGCGATGCACATCCGTGCTTTAAAGTCACTAGCGGAAGGATCATAGCGACTACCTAAATCATCACCAAAGTTACCATCACCACAATTGAATTCAACACTTGCGAGGGGTTGTTCACCATTACTACAAGCATCAATGAAACTATTAATTAAGTACAAATCGTGGAAATTAGTAACTTCTAGATTGCCGAAATAAATGTCAGAACCAGGAATAATATCAGATTGAGCATATGCTTCATATAATTGACTAATACCGATTGGGAAGGTTTTTCCTCTTCCGCCACTAGTACCATGAATATTAACTACAAAAGGTATATCTTTTACTCCGTATTTTTCTGCATAACCCTTTAAAATGTTTACATATTTCTTGAACCGGTACCGATTATAATAACCTAAATCTTTCATTAATTTAGCAGCGTAGGACTCTTCTGGTGAAATTGCTTTTTGGGTGAATTCTACGAAATTATCGATATCAAATGGATATCTGGTTAATAATTCTTCTTTATATGTGTCCTTTAACCAACCATGAAAATCTGTTAATACAGTAGGGGTTAAATCAGGAGAATTACTCACCCATGATAACATACCTATTTCATTATCTAATTGAATCGCGATGATATTTCCTCCATTTGTATATAAACGAGGACGAACAACAGTCATGATGGCTTCATACCAACGCTCAACCGCATTTAAATAGTTAGGATTTAAATAATCGAGAGTTTTCGTAGTAACAACTTTACCATCCCAAGTAGTTGGTATGGTATCGGGGTATTTTTCCATAACCCAATAAGGAATACCCTCGTTTTTCATTTCAGCCATAATAAATGGCCCCGGTCTTAAAAAGAAGTATAAACCTTTTTCTTGGCATAAATCGATAAAACGCACCAAGTTCAATTCAGGGCGTGTTTTTCCTTCTAAATCGATATCTCCCTCATGTTCTTCATGACATAACCAAGGTACATATGTACTGACAGTATTACAACCAGCATCAATTAGTTTGTTAATGCGATCTTCCCATTCTTCAACTGGTAAGCGATAATAATGGATTTCCCCACTTATGATTAATGTGGGGTTCCCGTCAATTATAAATTGTTTATTTTTTAGTTCAATCATGAAGTTCACCCTTTCGAAACGTTTCAATACCATTGTACAATAATTATTCTTTTTAAGCAATAGATTAAAAAGGAAAGATTTTTTATATCTTTCCTTCAGATACCGTAATTGTTGCGAGTACAGGATAATGGTCACTAATAAAGCGACCATCAACTAATTCACGATAAATCAGAACTTCAGTTATTTTAAACTCTGGTGATACAAAGATATAATCGATTGGGCTACCTGTTTTTGTACCTTTAAAAGCATGGAAGGTTGCACCATAATTAGCAGGATCTATATATTGATATACATTTACTAAACCTGTCTCATTTAACAGCTTGATTACCTCGCTATCATCAGTCACGTTAAAATCTCCCATGATAATCGTGGGTAGTGGGTCGATTTCCTGTTTTTCTCGCATTTTATTAATAACTATTTTTATTCCTTCTACTTGGGCAATGTTACTTATATGATCAAGATGGGTATTAAATATGCGAAACCGCAAGTTACGATTGTCCTTAAAGATAAACTCACCAAAAGTACAGATTCTTACACAACCAGAGTTATAAGATACAGAGTTAGGTACATAAGGCGTTTCTGATAACCAAAATGTACATGCTTCTTTACATTCTAAAACACTTTTATCATAAAAGATGTAATTACCTTCTTCATGTTGTTTCCGATTAATCCCAATATAATGATAATCGGGTAAGCCATTAAGTAAATCAGTTAATTGATCATCTAATACCTCCTGAGTTCCGAAGACTAACGGATGATATTCGTTAAAAAATTTAATCATACTGTTTTTCCGATATGGCCAAGCATTATCTTTGTCCATGGTATGATTTAATCTAATATTAAAAGTGGTGATTTTCAGGTTCATCAAATCCCTCTTTCTAATTTACTTCAAATTAATTATAATCCAATTAGAGTAATTTTCAATAAATAAGAAAAAGTTTTAAAACTCTTGTATTATCTGGATAAATAAGTTAAAATTATGGTGTTGAAACGTTTCGAAAGGGTGAGTTGGTTTTATGGATTTAGATACGAAAATTCTCGAACTAGAAGCTAAAGCTTGTTTTGACTTTTTTTGGGACAGTAAACATACTAACACTAATAAAAACAGTAAGGGTTATGGTCTAGTAATTGATCGCACTAATCGTCTTGACATGAGTTCAATTGCCTCAGTTGGTTTTGCGTTAAGTGCTTATGTGATTGGAGTCGAAAGAGGTTACATAACTTATGATGCAGCCCTTGAACGGGTTAAAGGCACACTAAAGACTGTTTATGAGAATGTCCCTCATTATAAGGGCTTTTTGATGCATTTTGTCCACATGGAAACAGCGGAAAGATATCGTAATTCAGAAATTTCTACCATTGACACAGCTATTTTATTAAATGGTGCATTAACAGCTGATAGTTATTTTGATGACCCTGAGGTACATGATATAGTCAAGAAACTCTATGATAGAGTTGAGTGGAACCACTTCGTTGTAACACTTCATGGTAAAAAAGTATTCCGCATGGCTTATAATCCTGATACAAAGGAGTTCATTCATTATTGGAACATGCCTGCAGAACAATTAATGATGTATATTCTCGCTGCTGCTCATCATTCTATTGACCAAGATACAGCTCTTGAATTATATAATAGTTTCGAACGTTATGCGGGTGGTTATAGGGATTATCAATTTATCTTTACTCCCGGGGGAGCCCTTTTCTGTTACCAATATTCACAAGCTTGGTTTAAATTTCAAGATTATGTTGATGTGCATGGATTTAATTGGTTTACAAACTCCGTTAATGCCACTTTAGCGAATCGCGCTTGGTGTATTGACCATAAACATATCTATAAAACGTTCCATGAAAACTCTTGGGGTTTAACTGCCTGCGATTATCCTAATGGATATCGCGCTTTTGGTCCTGAACCATTAGGTTGGAATCATAAACCAGAAAAACATAATACCGACGGAACCGTAGCACCAAATGCTTTGTGTGGATCGGTACCATTCACCCCAAAAGAATGTATTGATGCGTTAAATTATCTCTATCATAATCATCCCAAATTATGGGGTGAGTATGGATTTAAAGATTCTTACAACCTTGAAGAAGAACCGTGGTACTGTGATAACTATTTAGGTATCGATAAAGGGATTTCATTACTTGGGATTGATAATTACTTACATGGAACCACTTGGAAGTATTATATGAAGCATCCACTCATCCAAAAGGCAATTGAAATATTAAAATTTAGGAGGAGATCATGAGAATTTTATATTTGGATATCGATACGACTAGACCGGACCATTTAGGTTGTTACGGATATTTTCGTAATACGAGCCCAAATATCGATGAAGTTGCTAAAGATGGGGTCATTTTCACCAATTATTATTGTTCTGATGCTCCTTGTCTACCATCGCGCACAGCTTTGTTGACTGGATAATTTGGCATCAACAATGGTGTAGTAAATCATGGTGGTAGAGCAAGTCAACTTCGCATTGAAGAGAATCGTGATTTCAAGAGTCGCTTAGAACTAGACAGTCTTTTTGGTATGTTGCGAAGTAAAGGGTTTTATACATGTGGAATAACACCTTTTGCGTCTAGGCACTCAGCTTGGTACTTCTATTGTGGTTTAAATGAAATTTATGATACTGGTAAATATGGAGATGAAAACGCAGATGAAGTAACCCCAATCGCTTTAGATTGGATTGAACGAAACGCTGATAAAGACAATTGGTATTTACATGTCAATTTATGGGACCCCCATACCCCATATCGAACTCCAAATGATTTTAATCCGTTTGAAGATAGTCCAATACCGGATTGGATAATTGAAGAAGTATTGGAAACCCATAAAAGATTAGCTGGTCCCCATGGTGCGTTGGAAATTGGTTTGTATTCCGATTTCGTTCCACCAAGATTTCCCAAACAACCAGGTAGATTAGATACTTTAGCGGACGTCAAGAAACTCTTTGATGGCTATGATACTGGAATTCGTTATGCGGATATGCATGTAGGGCTAATCATCAATAAACTTTAAGAAAAAGGTATATATGATGATACTGTCATCATTATTTCAAGTGATCATGGGGAAAACATGGGTGAGTTAGGTATCTATGCTGAGCATGGTACTGCCGATCATATAACATGTCGCATTCCAATGATTATCAAGTGGCCAAAGGGTGTAAAGAATCATGTTGATCATGCATTGCATTACAATCTCGATTTATTACCTACCTTAGCTGAACTACTTGATATTAAACCGTCACCACATTGGGATGGGAAATCTTACGCTAAAACCATATTAGCTGGTGAAACATGTGGTCATGATTATCTAGTTTTGGGACAAATGGCCCACGTTTGTCAGCGTAGTGTACGTTTTGATGATTGGTTATATATTAGAACCTATCATGATGGCTTTCATTTCTTCCCGAAGCATATGTTGTTTAATGTGAAAGAAGATCCCTATGAAGAACATAATTTAGCTGCTGAATATCCTGAAATTGTTAATAAAGCTGCTGCTTTACTCTTTGATTGGTTAGATGATAATCTTAAGAAAAATAATTATCAAGAAGATGTCTTAAACATTGTAATGCGTGAAGGCGGTCCCTTCCACGCTAAGGGAAATCTAAAACACTATTTGAAACACTTAATTAAAACAGGTCGAGAAGCGTACATTGAACGATATAAAGAAGTCCATCCTGAAGAATTCAAAGGAGAATAATTATGAAATTTGAAGTGAAGAATGAACAGTTTTACTTAAATGACGAGCCCATCTTCATTTCAGGAGCGGAGATGCATTATTTTCGTGTTCCTAAATCAGAATGGCGTGATCGTTTAGATAAAATTAAAGAAGCGGGTTGTAATGTTGTTAGTACCTATATTCCTTGGTGTTTTCATGAAAAAGAAGAAGGAAACATAGATCTAACAGGTAGGACCTTACCTGAAAAAGATCTTAAATCCTTCCTAGATTTGACCCAAGAATATGGTTTCTTAGTTTTGGTGCGACCTGGTCCATATGTCATGAGTGAAATAAGAGAACATGGGTTACCATTTTGGTTATTTGAAAAATACCCAGAAGTAATCGCTAAAAGAATTGATGGGACAAATCACGTAATTGTAAGTTACTTAAACCCAACTTACTTAAAATTAGTAGATAAATGGTACAAAGCTGTCTTTGAAATATTAACTCCAAGACAATTCACCCATGGTGGTAATATCATCATGGTTCAATTAGATAATGAAGTTGGTATGTTTCAATGGGTGATGAATCATCCTGATTATAGTGATATAGTATTAGAAAGTTTCGCAAAATATCTTGAAAATAAGTATACACTTAGAAAATTTCAAACACTTTTTAGTACCACTGAAACATCAATTAAAGAATTTGTGTATACTAACTTGAAACAACCACAAAAGACCAATGCGACCGTCTTAATGAATGAATTTATGTTATTCCATCGGGACTACTTCCGCGATTATCTCAATACTCTTAAGTCCATTGGGGAAAAGTACGGTTTAAATGTACCCATAGTAGTTAATGTGCATGGATTTAGTAGTATTGATTATGCGAAACGAGGTACCCAATACCCGATAGGGCTATCCCAACTCTTGCATACTAAGCAAATAAGTAATATGGTCTTAGCGGGTGATTATTACATCGGCAATGTCGTGCCAGATAATTATTATGATTTATTGCTCGCTAATGCCTTTACAAAAGCGGTACAACCTAAATATCAACCCCTTTTCTCCGCCGAATTTCAAAGTGGATTCCAGTATAATAAACCCCGACTCCAACCTGCCACACAAGATTTAATTTCACGTATATGTATCGGTAATGGTATGAATGGCATCAACTATTATATGTTTGTTGGAGGTATAAACTACGAAAATATTAGTTTATTAGGATACCGTCATGAATGGCAAGCGCCGATCAGTATGCGTGGAGAATTGCGCCCACATTATAATGTCATTAAACATTTAAATGAAGTGATAAATGCCTATGGTAAGGCTTTATTAGAAGCAACACCTGTTAATCACTTACACATAGGTTTTATTCCTGATTATTTCATGACTGAATACAGTAATCAGTATACTGCCGAATTTACCCATCGCTTGAAAAACTTACGAGAAACTCTTATGTATAATGGTTTAGGTAAAGCCTTAGGGTTTAACAATGTAAGTTTTACAGGCATTAATCTTCAAGATGATGAGGAAATTGATGTTCAAAAAGTGCCAACACTATTAGTAGTTTCTTATGATTATGTTAATGAAAAGATTCAACGCAAACTTGTTAATTATGTCAAAAATCGTGGTAAACTCTTAATCACACCATATCTACCTACCAAAGATTTTAATCAAAATTCCTGTACCGTGCTCATCGATGAACTACAACTTAAACCGTTAGAACGAAAAGAATGGCAATCAATTCAAGTAGACACTATCGATAATGTCATAGCCATGATTACCGAAACATACGATGAGCTAAATGCTTATGCTTACATTGAAAACAATAAACAAACTGTTGGTTTTGTCAAATCATATGGTCAAGGTAAACTTATTGTGTTCGGGGCAGGTATGATAAGTGAACATGATCATCATATGGATGCGTATTTTGAAGTCATTAAGAAGTTGGATATAGATAGTATCATTAAAACTGATGATTGGCTTAATGTGATGGTACGAGAAGGCGAAAACGGTACATTTCTTTTTATTAATAACCTTGAAGAGTATGATAAGTATACTACGTTTACTTATAAAAATGAGTTACTCTTTGAAGGTAAGAAGTTAAGAGTACCAATCCGCAAAGGTTTAATTTTACCAATAAATTGGAAAATAGATGAGGAGTTAATAATTAATTATTCAACTGGTGAATTCACTGCTTGTAAAGTAAGTGATGATATTGTTTACTTGACATTACAGGCATTAGATGAAGAGTGGGTGGTATTAACTACTACTTATGATGTTTTCGTAGAAAATGGTAGAATCATCGAATTAGGTAATAATCAGTTTAAGATTGTTACTAATAGTAATTGTAAAGTAACGATTACATTGAAATAAAAAAATCTGTCAGTTCTAAAAATAGGACTGACAGATTTTTTATTATAAATTTTTATTATTTTATATTTATTATTATTGCTTTTTATTCTTTAATAGAAAAATCATGTGATATTACTTTGACACTATTACTACCTACGTAAAGTGTAAAGGTACCTGGTTCAATAACGAATTCATTATTTTCGTTATATAAACCGAATTGATTAGGACTTATAGTAAAATGGACGGTCTTGGTTTCTAGCGGTTCTAAATAAACTTTTGTGAAGGCACATAATTGTTTTACAGGTAGAGTAACAGATGCGAAATGATCTTGAAAATAAACTTGAACAATCTCTTCTCCTGCATATGGACCATTATTTGTGACATCAATAGTAAATTCTAAGACTTCTTCTTTTGAAATTACTTCTTTCTTAAGTTTTAGATTACTATAGTAAAAGTGTGAATAACTTAGACCATAGCCAAATGGATATAAAGGTTTATCATCACCATCGATATAACGAGGGAAGTTTGGTCTACCTGTAGACTTGTGATTGTAATAGAGCGGGATTTGTCCAATATGTTTCGGGAAAGTTACTGTAAGTTTACCACTAGGATTAGTTAAACCAAATAATACTTCATATATCGCATTACCAGCTTCTATTCCTAAATGCCAAGTCCATACCAGTGCATCGACTTTCTCACTGATATTACCAATAGTTAAAGGTCTGCCACTAGCGATTAAAGCAATAACGGGCTTGTTCAATTTAACGATTTCTTCAACTAGTTTTTCTTGAAAACCAGGAAGATTCAAATTCATACGATTATTGTTTTCACCAGAATAATAACGGGGTTCGCCTAAAGCGAGAATGATAATATCGCAATGTTTAGCAGTTTCAATGGCTTTATCTAGATCTAAGTTTTGACCATTAATATCACATGCTGATTCTACTAATATCTTTGTTTTCTTAAGATTTGTGGCTAAGGCTTGGTAAATACTAATTACATCTTCTTTAGCGCCTTTACATGACCAACAACCTAGATGGTTTTCTTGGTCGTTAGCGTATGGTCCGATGAGAGCGATAGTTTGGTTAGTATCTTTTAAAGGAAGGATACCATTTTTATTTTCTAGTAACACAATTGACCTTTTCGCAACTTCTAATGCATGTTTGCGATGTTCGGGATGAAGGATTACTTGTTTATGAAGTTCTTCATCTACATAAGGATTTTCAAATAGACCTAAATCATATTTAACTGATAAAATCCGATAAACAGCTTCATCGATAAGTTCTATTAATTCAGGATGCTCTTCAACAACTTGTTTTAGATTATCATCATAAACACCCGAATGCATATCGATGTCACATGAAGCAAGTAACCCTTTTAACGCAGCTTCTTTACGGTCTTTGGAAACCCGATGATAAATGGATTCTTCGACGGATTCCCAGTCACTTACAACTAAGCCATTAAAGTTTAATTCTTCTCGTAATATTCCCCTTAATACTTTTTTGTTTACTGACAGAGGTACGGCAAATAAATCATTAAAAGAACACATCGTAGTGAGCGCTCCAACTTCATATGCGGCTATAAATGGTGGTAGATAATAAGTCTTTAGATAATTTTCTGACATGTCGACGTTATTATAATCTCGACCACCAATTACAGCACCATAGCCAACATAATGTTTCGGACAACTTGCGGTTAAAGGATACTCATTTTCAAGTGTTTGAAAACCTTTAACTCTAGCTTTAGCGATTTCAGCTCCTAAATAATGATCCTCACCAGCACCTTCCGCTATTCTTCCCCAACGAGGATCTCTAGCAATATCAACCATGGGGGCAAAAATCCAATTTACACCACAGGATTTGGCCTCTTTAGCAGCTATACTTGCACTTTTTTGGATTAAGTCTAAATCCCATGAACAACTCTCAGCAAGAGGGATGGGGAAAGTGGTCCGATAACCGTGAATGACATCATCGCCAATAAGTAGGGGTATACCCAACCGCGTTTCATTTACGGCTATTTTCTGAAGTTCATTAACTGTCTTTGCACCTTGAACATTCAATAATGACCCAACTTTTCCTTGTCTTATCTTATCTTTAATTTCATCGTTTAATTTTCCGTACTGTACCATTTGCCCAATTTTTTCTTCTAATGTCATTTCTTTGAGCAATTTCTCAACAAATTCTTTCTTATTATTCATAATAATCGCTCCTCATATATTGTTTTAACATAAAATACACGATATAATTTAATTGTTAATCATTATTTTAATCGTTTCGATAAAAAGATGCAAATTAGATATAAAGAGGTATGTAACAATGGTAACAATTAAGGATGTCGCAAAAAAAGCAGGGGTTTCTATTTCAACAGCTTCTTATGCGATTAATAACGACCCTAGAATTAGTAAAGAAACAAAAGAAAAAATCTTAGAAGTTGCGAAAAAATTAAATTATCATCCTTATGCGGCAGCACGCAACTTGAAAAGGAAACGTACTAATAATATAGGTGTGTTCGTTGATGGATTTACTGGTCCAGTATATCCACGGATAATTGAAGGTATTCATGCAGGTTCACGTCGCAATAATTTTAACATTATTGTTAGTACTGGTCAATCAGCAAAAGCCCTTCTATTAGAAAGACAAGTTGATGGTGCGGTCGTCATTGATCGCGGTTTAGATGACGAGACATTAGTTCATGTAGCAAAACATGGTGTTCCTATTATTGTACTTGATCGTGATATATCGGGGAAAAATATTTTTACCAGTATGATTAATAATGAAGAAGTATCTTATGAACTAATCGTTAGCATGATTAAAAAAGGTTATCGAAAAATTGGTTATGTCGCTGGACCTGTCACAAGTTACGATAACTTACATCGGTTTAAAGGATTTATCAAAGCATTGACTGAGTATAATTTGCCTACAACATACTACTATAAAGGCGACTTCACAAAGGCAAGTGGCTATCGAATTGGTAAAGAAATTATCGAATCAAGTAACGATTTACCTGATTTTCTTTTCTGTGCTAACGATGAAATGGCAATAGGTGTATTAGACAGTTTTCGTGAATTAAACATTAAAGTACCCGATGACATCGCAATAGCTGGATTTGATAACATCGAGTTATCGATGTATTGTACGCCAAAATTAACTACAGTAGCGATTGATCATATTAAATGGGGCGAAGAATTAGCACAAGCTCTAGTAGACATTTTAGTGAATAACGCAACCACAATTAATGTAAATACTAAAGGAAAAATCATCTATCGCGAGTCTTGTTGATGATTTCTTACACAATGCTAAAACGTTTCGATTTAGTCATGAGTAGAAAATTTGTTAAATTATGATGAAAGGGCTTGCATAATTATTCGTAATAATGATATAATAAAAGTAAATACGAATCGAAACGTTTCGAAACAAGAGGGGAACGATTTGTATTGATTTAAATTCTGATAAAAGGGAGGATTTTGTCATGAGAAAAATAATGCTTTTCTTATCATTAATTCTGCTTGTATTAGTTGTTGCTTGCCAAAACACTAGTACAACAACTAAAGAAACTAATAACAACACTGAAAAGACCATTATTAAGTTAGCACATTGGGGTATTGGTACAGAACAAGAAAATAACTTATGGCGTCGTAGAGTTGCAGCTTTCAACCAAACTCATGAAGATATACAAATTGAAATCGTCATGGCAGAAGGCGGCTGGGACGAATGGTTAACAACTAAGGCAGCTGCTGGTGAATTACCAGATGTCTTCTTAGTAAATAGTGTACCAGATGCTGCTATCAAAGGATGGGCTGCTAACATTTATGATATTGTTAAGAATGACCCTGAATGGTATGACATTCCTAAAGCATTACGTGATTCCGTTACTTACTTTGACAGCAAAGTATTTGGAATCCCCGCAGGCTATCATTTCTTAGGATACTATGCTAACTTCACATTATTTGAAAATGCTAACGTTACAACTGATTTCAGTACATATGAATTTACAGTAGAAGAATTCTTCAATGCGATTTCACAAGCTAAGTTCCTATCAGAAGATGGTACAAGTACAATTGGCTTAGATGCATCTGGCGAAATCATTAACTGGTTACCATCTGCTTATGATACAACAGGCAAGATTCAACACTTCTTATGGGATGGCGAAAAGTTTGACTACATGAGTCCAGCAATGACACAAACCATTGCGAAAGCTGTGGATTTAACAGACAATAAAGAAGTCTTCGGTGCCTTCAGCGATCAAGCACCTGGTGAAGGTGAACCAAGTGAACGAGAAAAATACTTTGGTACAAATGGTTGGAATGAATCATTTGCTAATGGTCGTGTAGGTTTCCGTTGGGGTGGCTCATGGGATGCTAGTTATTATGCTAACAGCATTCAAGACAATTTTGAACATGATTTCGTAGGTATCCCTGGCAAACGGGTTGTTGGTGTTTCCGACTACTTCGTAATTGCTAAAACAACTAAGAATAAAGAAGCTGCATACGAAGTTGCAAAATGGTTATCATTTGGTATCGATGGTATTATGGCAGCATTTGAAATCATCGAAAATGAAAAAGAAGTAGTATTAACAATGCCAGGTTTACCAATTAACGAAAGAACAATGGTTATTGAAAAATGGTTCGAATCCTATCCTCAACCTGGTTTCAAAGCCATCTATGAAAAGATTAAAGGTGGCGATTTCACAGTATTAATGGAAGGCAATAAGTTCGTTCCGGGATTCGGTCAAGCACGTTGGAACTATGATACTGGTATCGATGCACGGATTAGTCGTCCAGATCAACCAGAAGGTAAGACATTAAGCATTGGTGACTTAGTATACGATGCTGCTCGTGGAGCAATTTCTTGGAGCGACTACATGACACAAGACCTTGCTGATAAGATTAATCAACAACTTGCGCAAGCTATTAACCAATTAAGAAATGTGCAATAATATATAGAATAAAATGCCAATGTCGATTACGACATTGGCATTTTTGTTTGTTTTATAATATTATTAATATATAAGGAAGTTATTTTAGAAGAAAGAAAAATTAATTAAAGAACCCGAAAACGCTTGCAATGATTTCACGCAACATTTATAATAGAGTTATCGAAACGTTTCACTAACAATGATTTATCAGTTATTAAGGGAGCGTGTGTCGTATGCGCAATATACCAATAAAGAAAATCTTTACGCGTACATTAGGAGTATTGTTTTTAGTCTTTGTGCTATTATTTATCATCTCATTCTTTTACCATGTTAAACGGAATGAATATCGCAGTAACCTCTATCCTGAATGCTTCACACTTAATAGTCCCGATAATGTTTATCTAGAAGTTAATTTCACCGAGGTTGTTGATGATAAATATCATATTAGTACCAATTATTGTGATGTTAATAAACTTGCTATTGATTGGACTAAAGAAGATCCTACCGAAGTAACCTTCACTATAAATGTTGGTCAAGCAGGTGAATACTATATTGGTATAGTTTATTTCTCACTAAATGATACCGTAGTAGACAATGCGATAAGTATTAAAATAAATGATATTATCCAAGATGATGCAGATAACATGTTACTTGAAACAGCTTGGAAAGATGAATCTAAAGAAAAAGATTTTGATAAATATAGCAATCAATTAGCACCAAGACAAAAACGTTACGAAGTATGGGATTACACTCTACTCCGAAATCAATTACGTCATAGTTATGAACCTGTACGCTTTTATTTAAATCAAGGATTAAATCAAATTACAATCACGAAACTCACAGGCAAATTTTATTTAGAGAAGTTTTATTTGATTACACCAATAGATATCCCTTCATATAAGGACTATCGTGCTCAAATAAATGACGTCGCGCTGACTAAGGGAGAAATGATCGCGGTTGAAGCGGAAAACTCATTATATAAAAATGATATATCTGTAAGTTATGAAAATATTAAGACGCCTAGTGTCACTCCCTATCGTAGCGATCAACATTTTATTAATATTGTAGGTAGATATTTTAATGACCCTGGTCAAAAAATTACATACACATTTGAAATAAAGAATCCTGGTTTCTATCATATTACATTAAAATATAAAAACGAAAATAGAGAAAATATCAATATATACCGCAATATTTATATTGACGGAAAAATTCTCTTTAAAGAACTCGTGAGTTATCCCTTCCCCTATACTTCTAGTTGGACAAATTTAACTTTAGGGGATAAAGAGCCATTTGAATTTTATTTTACAAAAGGCATTCATACGCTTTCGATCGAAGTGGATGCTTCACATGTTTCATATGCATATTTAACAATTAACGATATGATTAACGAAATAAATCGTCTACATCTGCAACTAAACAAAATCACTGGTGGAGTTGAGGATACCCGTCGGGAATGGAATCTCGATGAATACTTACCAGAAGCAAAAGAGTACCTCGATGAATGGATAAATGAATTAACTGATATTCTTGAGCAGTTAGAAGTTATTAACACTAATCCTAAAAAATCCAACGAAATTGCGAAAAAAATAGAAAATGCCTTAGATAAACTAAAAGATTTACGCAAAGATTATAATAAATTACCAAATCGCATTAAGTTGTTGGCAGTTGGTAGTAACTCTGTGGCACTAACCTTATCAAAAGCAAATAATGAATTAATTGATTTACCAATGATGTTTGATGCTTTCTTTATTCACTCAGATGATGTGAAACTACCAAAAGCCAATGCCAATTTCTTCGTCAGATTAATTGCGGGAATGGAACGATTAAGGATTGTCGCTAAACCACAAGAAGTGGAAGAAGATGTTTTAGAAGTATGGATGAATCGCTCCCGTTTCTATGTGGATTTACTACAGAAAATGGTTGATCGTGATTTCACTACCAAAACGGGTATTAAAGTCCGCATCTCCCTTATGCCAAATGAACAAAAACTTATTATGGCAAATGCGGCAAATACGCAACCTGATGTAGCTCTAAGTGTTAGTGGATGGTTACCATATGATTTAGGTATTCGTGGAGCTGCGGCAGATTTACGTCAATTCCCTGATTTCTATGAAGTCATCAATAACTTTCAACCCGGTGCCCTTCTACATATGATCGAGAGTGGCAAAGTGTATGGTTTGCCAGAAACACAAGACTTTTATGTAACTTTTTATCGGAAAGATATTTTTGAAGAGTTGAAACTACCTATTCCAGAAACTTATGAAGAAATCATCAACATTTTACCGACACTACAACGATATGGTATGAACTATTATCTTCCTCTTTCCGCCAATAGTGCTTTAAAACCTTACTCAGCAACTGCTCCCTTTATCTTCCAATATGGTGGAGATCTTTATAAGAAGAATGACAGTTTACACACAGGTATCGATAGTGAACAAGCAGTACAAGCCATCACGATGATGACTGATTTATATACTCTGTATTCCTTGCCACTACAAGTTTCAAATTTCTATGATAGTTTCCGCAATGGTACAATACCGATTGGTGTTGCGACTTTTGGTACTTATGTTCAATTACTCTTCGCAGCACCTGAATTGAAAGGTAAATGGGCTATTGCGTTAGCTCCAGGAGTAAGGCAAGAAGATGGTAGTATCAATCGTGAATATACTGGTACGGCGCAATCAGCGTTAATCTTTGAAAAGAGTAAAAAGAAACAAGAAGCATGGGAGTTCTTAAAATGGTGGCTTTCCTATGATGTACAAGCTCAATTCACATACGATTTACAACTAATTTATGGTAAAGAATATCTTTGGAACTCTGCTAATACCGAAGCATTTAAAACATTGCCAATTGATCCCAATGATATACAAGTTATTTTAAAACAATGGGAGTCTATACGTGAGGTTCCAAAGACACCTGGAAGTTATATCATCGAACGGGAATTAAGTAATATTTGGAACAAGGTAGTGTTTAATCAAGAAAATGTCCGTACTGTTATTGATGATGCGGTAATTAAGATAAATCGTGAATTAGCTCGGAAATATCGTGAATTTGATTATATGGATGAAAAAGGTAACATCATAAGACCATATGAGTTGCCAACAGTCGAAATGATTAGAGCTTGGCAAGAGTTAGGTAAAAAAGATGGTGATGAAAAATGAAAAAGCTACAGCTTCACCTTCTCAACTTCTTAAAGAAAATA
>JAAZCR010000203.1 GCA_012513195.1 Bacilli bacterium
AAGTATTACCTTTGGGATTAGAGAGTTTACTGCGAATGGGCACCATTTTTACATCAATGGTAAAAAAACATTTATGCGGGGTAAGGTCGACTGTTGCGTTTTTCGATTAACAGGTTATCCACCAATGGATGTTGATTCCTGGTTACGCATCTTTAAAATTGCCAAAAGTTATGGTATAAACCTTTATCGCTTTCATTCCTGGTGTCCACCTAAAGCAGCCTTTATCGCTGCAGATTTAGTAGGAATGTATTTACAACCAGAACTATATACTTTTTATTATGATTTTGTAAATGGAAATAACAAAGCCTTTAATGATTTCCAATTAGATGAAGGTCTACGAATCTTGAAAACTTATGGTAATCATCCATCCTTTGTAATGTTTGCTTATGGTAATGAAAATGTTGGAAGTGAAGCGGTTTTAAGAGAGTTTACGAAAACCTTTAAAACTTTCGACAAACGTCGGTTATACGCTCAAGGTTCCAATAGTGATTTTCACAATCCGCATTATTATGATGGTGATGATTACTGGACGATGATGCGTACTGATAAAGGTAATATTCGGGCTAGTTTCAGTCATTCAGATTTGCCTTTAGGATATCTTCAAATTGAAGAACCATCCACAATACATGACTATCATGATGCTACTTGTCATTCACCCGTACCAGTAATGAGTCATGAAATTGGACAATATCAGTTCTATCCTCGTTTTGAAGAGATCAATAAATACACAGGGGTCATGCATCCGTATAATCTCAAAATCTTTAAGAAACGAGTAGAAGAAAAAGGATTATTAAATCAAGCTCAGGATTTTCTTAAAGCTAATGGGCAACTAGCGATTTCTTGTTACAGAGAGGATATTGAAGCTGCCCTCCGTACCGATACTTTAGCAGGTTTCCAATTATTAGACATTCAAGACTTTCCTGGTCAAGGTACAGCCTTGGTAGGAATTCTCGATGCTTTCTTAGATTCAAAAGGTCTAATTACACCAGAGAAGTGGCGTGAATTTTGTGCAGAAATCGTAATACTCTGTTTGTTTGATAAATATGTGTATAAAAATAAAGAAAGATTTAAAGGGACGGTAAAAGTTGCCAATTACTCACCAAATGATTTAAAGAACTTTACTGTTAATTATCGCTTAATCAGTAGTACAGGTAAAACATTAACTTCTGGTACATTACCTGCACAAACCATTCCTCAAGGTGCATTATACGAATTAGGAAAGATTGATATTCACCTTGATATTAATCATAATGAAGCACTTACGCTTGAACTATACGAACCAACTACAGGTAGAATCAACTCTTATCCATTATGGGTATTTACGGAGTTAGACGCAGTGCCAAGTTATGATATCAAAACAAGATTGGATGAAGATACTATTACACGACTAGAAAATGGTGAACGCGTCTTAATGTTTTATCAAGGAAAACCAGATAACTCGATAGATCCTTTCTTTACTCCAGATTTTTGGAATCATAAGATGTTTAGTAATGCTTGTAAGAGTAGAGGTTTACCTCTTCCACCGGGAAGTTTGGGATTATTAATTAATGATAAGCACCCGATATTCCAGAACTTTCCAACTACATACCATAGTGATTTTCACTGGTTCAATATCGTAATGCATGCTCGACCATTAATTTTAGATGGGTTATTTGATTATATACCTATTATTCAAACAATCGATAATATTAATCGTAATCATCGTTTGGGGATTTTAATGGAATTCAAAGTTGGATATGGGAAACTATTAGTTTCGACCTTGGATTTTACGCAAATTATCGATAAGATTGAGGTTAAACATTTTATCAATAGTCTACATGCTTATCTTAACTCAGAAGATTTTAATCCTACCTATGCTGTAAGTATAGCGGAATTAAAACAAATATTTAATTAATCTAAAACCTTATTTAATTAATCTAAAACCTCACCAAATAAAGGTGAGGTTTTTTAGTTATATAGTCCATGATATATACAACATAATACATTTTTATATATACTTTCCTTTTTTATAATGAATATATAAATCAATAATTAAAAATGAGGGGGATAAGCAATGTATAGTATCGATATACGAAGTAATAAGCCAAAAACCTATCCTAGTACTTTGAAGTTAGGTAGTCAAGATATAAGTAGAAACCAAATAGGTTTTACTAATTATTATATGATGATTAATAGTAAACCTTATTTTGTGATTAGTGGTGAGTTTCATTTTTCAAGATATCCTCATCAAGAATGGGAACAATAACTCATAAAAATGAAAATGGCGGGTATTAATACTATTGCGACGTATGTTTTCTGGATTCATCATGAAGAAGTCGAAAACAATTTCGATTGGATAGGTGATAATAACTTACGCTACTTCGTTTCATTATGTGCAAAACTTGATCTCAATGTACTACTAAGAATAGGACCTTTTGACCATGGTGCTTGTCGGAATGGTGGATTTCCAGATTGGTTATATACAAAACCATGTGTTTTAAGAAGTAATGACGAATTATATTTATACTATGTTCGAAGATTCTTTCAACAGATATATTTTCAAGTACAAGGCTATCTTGCGAAAGATGGTGGACCAATCATTGCGATTCAACTAGAAAACGAGTTTATGCACACAGCTGCATTTTGGAAAAATACCATGAATCATACCCGCGAGTTTATTACTATCGGTAAGGGTGGTATTGACCATTTACGTAAACTAAAAGAAATAGAACTTGAATGTGGTTTTGATGTTCCATATTACACTTGTACAGGCTGGTGGTCACCTTTACTAAAAGATGAATTTTTACCTCTATATGCAGCTTACTCCTACGCAAATTGGAAAATGTCTCCTGGAAAACCTTTTCATGAACCTACAATAGAACATCTATATCAAAATTTCCACGATGATGACTATCCACATAAAGGTTTTAAACCAACATATAAACCTAGTGAGTATTTATATGGTTTTAGTGAGTTATTTGGTGGAGCTTTAAATACTTATAGTTATCGTTTCTTAGTACCATTTGAAAGTTTAGATTCTGCGACTAATGTGAAAGTGGCAAGTGGTTGTAACTATCTTGGTTATTATGTCTTTCATGGAGTTAGTCAAAAACGTGGACTTAAGGGAAGGTTAAATGATTCCCATGCCGCTAATGTGAGTCATGATTATCAAGCTCCATTAGGTGAGTTTGGACAAGTTAGGGATTCCTATAAAATGCTTAAGTCACAATTCTATTTCTATACTACCTTTAGTGAATTATTTACACCAATGTATACAGATCTACCTGAAGGTGGTGAACATATTCAACCCAATGACCCTGATACCTTAAGATACGCTTGTCGAGTAAGTGGTAAAGAAGGTTTCCTTTTTATCAATAACTTCCAAAACCACCTAGATATGAAGGATCATGAGAGCATTCAGTTTCAGATTATTGCGAATGATGAAAAAATAATCATCCCTCGTAACAGAGGGATAAATATGAAAAATAAGCAAAATATTATCCTTCCATTTAATTTTAATCTAGATGGCATTTTACTTAAGTATGCTACAACGCAATTAATTACAAAGTTAAGTGAAGAAAAATTATACGTTCTTTTTGAAAAGACAGGTATTAAAAATGAATATTGTTTTGATAACACAAACATTAAAAAGATAGAAGTTAATAAAGGTAACATTAAAAAGATGAGCAATTCATTTATGTGAATGTGGAAGCAAGTAAAGATAGTTTAATAATTTTAACTACTAAAAATGATGATCAAGTAATAATCTTAACTTTAAATGAAGAAGAAGCGAAAGATTTATATAAAACTAACGTATGGAGAAAAGAAAGATTAATAATTTGTAATGGCATAGTATTAGTGAATGATGATTATCTAACTATTCTAAATCGTGGTTGTAATAAAATGATATTTGATGTTTTTCCAAAAGTTCAAGAAGTTGTTAGTCAAGTTGGAGAAGTCGAAGGATTGACTAGTGGAATATTTAGCCACTACGAAATAGCGGTACCAAGTTGTAACTGCAAGTATCGCGTGAATTACATCATTGAAGGTAGAAGTAGACTAGAGATAGAAGAAGAGATTTTTCGCAATCGCTTTATTAATGAGATATTGGTAATAGTAAATTACATTGGTGATGTCGGAAATGCTTATATAGATAACGAGCTCGTTGATGATAACTTCTATAATGGGTCTTTATGGGAAATAGGGTTAAAACGGTTTTATCCAAAAGTCCATGAAAAAGGATTAGACTTTCATATTGTTCCTCTAAGAAAGGGAAAGATGACTACGAGTGTTTCAGTGGCAGCAAAAACACTAGAATTTATCGGAGATGAAATTGGCAAGATTAATTCTGTTGAGCTTGATCTAGTGTATCAATTAAAACTGAGAAAAAAATAATCCTGAATATAAACAAAAATAACACCCATCCGAGCGATGGGTGTTATTTAATAGCTGTTATTATTTTTATACTGGGTTAGTATCGTATGATTATTTCGATATTGTGAGGGTGGTATCCCCATGACTTTTTTAAATATGCGTGAGAAATAATAAGGATCATCATAACCAACACGAGCAGCTATTTCATTGATGTTTAAATTGGTAAGGTTGAGTAGTTTGGCAGCTTCTTGAATACGAATGCGGATGAAATAATCGACTGGTGAAAAACCAGTTTTTTCTTTAAAAATAAGATTTAACTGACTCTTGGAAAGGTTTGTATGTTTAGCCATATCATCGAGAGTTATATTGTTCGCGATATTTTTATTCATGTACTCCATTAAACTCATAAAGGTTGTATTTTTACGGTCAACTACTAGCGAGACATCATTGTAGATAAATAGATTTGACAAAAGGTAAGAAAGGATTTGTGATGTGTGAATAAGATTACGTACAATCATTCCGCTTTCAAAAGCTTCAAATATGGCTGTAAAGAGAGAAATAATTAAAGGGATTTGAGAGATATCAATGTTCTTAATATAAACATTAGTGTTCTCGATATAATCTTTTAGATAATAATAGGCATTTTCACCTAAGAAATGTACCCAATAAATATGCCAAGGATCTTGGAGATTTGCTTGATAGATATGACCAACATGTTTTGGAATCAGGAGCATTTTATTTTCATTAATAACGTAAGTGGTATTATCGATGGTGGCATACCCCTTACCCTTAACATTAATTATAAGGATGAACTGTTCACTCCCTTCTAAGCGCTCCCGATAATGAAACTTAGCATTAGGGAAATACCCAACATCAGTGATGTATAGATGTTTTAATAAAGGGTGGGTAGTCATGATCTTGAGCATATCCCGAGGAATAATATACATCTTTTCATTTATAAAACCATGGGGTTTTTTTATCATTGTTTCCATAACTCTATTATAACAATAATGATAAAATTTAACAATAAAAGACAACTAATAAATGAAAAAACCCCTAAATATTAAGATATAGCAATGATAAAACGTTTTAAGGATTTTGAGGATAAATCGTAATATAGTCCATCATTTATATAAGATTGTACATTTTTATATACGCTTACATTATGTATAATGATTATAAAGAAAAATCGGGAGTGATTCATGTATGCAAGAAGCAAAAATATGGGTAGAAAAAGTCACAATACCTACCTACCTAATAGGCGAGCCAGATAAAAATCCAATGTTTTTAGAAAAACGGGTATATCAAGGAAGTTCGGGTAAAGTATACCCGCTACCAGTGATCGAAACAATCACCGATACAAAAGTCGATAAAGAGTACACAGCAATTTTTTTAGAAAACAAGTATATTAAAGTCATGATTTTACCTGAACTAGGTGGACGTATTCAAAGAGCATTAGATAAAACCAACAACTTTGATTTTGTCTACTACAATGAGATCATCAAACCAGCTCTTGTGGGTTTAGTTGGTCCGTGGATTTCCGGTGGTATTGAGTTTAACTGGCCACAACATCATCGTCCAAGTACTTTCATGCCAACTGAATACGTCATTGAAGATAATCCTGATGGTAGTAAAACTTGCTTTATTAGTGAGATTGACACGATGTATGGTACAAAAGGAATGGCTAGTTTTACAATTTATCCAGACAAAGCTTATATCGAAATCAAAGGACAACTCTATAAC
>JAAZCR010000204.1 GCA_012513195.1 Bacilli bacterium
GTATACACCATATGCTTCTGAGACATACGCGTCTACCAATTCCGCCATGTCCGCAAGACGTTAATATTATAATATGAAAATCACAAAAAATCAATTCTCTTTGCTTAGTGCTTTTACTATAAAATAATCAACTTACTTAAATATATTTTAATAATTTCATTTTTCTGGTGTTTTAATAATGACAATTGTATAATTAAATCAAATTAAATAGATATTATTATATTTTTTATAAAAAAGGAGAACGAATAATGAGGGTTGAAAGAAATAGTTTTGGACAAAGGATGCTTAATTCTTTTGTGGGGGTTCTTATCGGGTCCTTCTTTTTATTCTATCCTTTGTAGTATTTCATTAATGAAGATCGAGAAAACCTAGCTAAATATGCAAGACAAGCTTCAGAATTTAACCAATCAGACACTTACGCGGAATAAGACTTAGTTTTTATTGTTGGTAACTTAACTGCTACTACCTATGCACAAGACTATTATTTGAAAGAAGGCGATTATATTGTAATTGAACGAATCGTGGAAATGTATGCTTGTATTGAACATGAATACCAAGAAACAATAGAAAATATCGGTGGTAGTAGTGAAACAATCTATACTTACTCATATACAACAGGATGGACACAAAACCCGCAAAAAGCAGCTACTTTTAAAGGCGAAAACAGCGAAAAGCCAGAAGATATACCGAGTAATTATGACAATTGGATTGATAAGATGCCAAAAAGTACCGCTAGCCAAGTATCAGGTTTCACAATTAATGGAGTTAATGTTAAGGGTAATCTTACCTTCTACGGTGCTAAAGACCTAGCATTAAGCACAAATGATGTACGTAACCTAGGAAGTAACGAATATGTTGCCCATAATGTAATATATCGCGCAAATAATGGTAGTCCGAATGATATTAAAGTTGGTGATGTGAGAATTCGTTATCGAGTAATCATGGCTAGTGATAATGGTTTACTAATTGCTAAGTATTCGCATAATCAATTTGAACCCTTCCTCACCAAAAAAGCTGCATCGATCTTCCACTTTTTTGCGGGAGTTCATACAAAGAATGAAGCGGTAAAAATTCTTAATGAAGAATACCAACAAACCCTTTGGCTATTTCGCCTTACAGGTTTCTTAATGATGTTTTGTGGTTTAATGTTAATCACTAATCCAGTTACAACTCTAATGAGTGTAATACCATTATTCGCAAAAATTGGCCACTTCGCTTATGGTATCATTGCTTTCTTAACTTCACTAATTATAACCGGATTAACGATTCTCATTTCAATCTTCTTTAATAATATTTATCTAAAATAATATTTATCTAACTATGGCGGTTATTGTTTTACTAGTTACTATAGTTGTGATTATTTTAATGAGTTTAAAGAAGAAAAAGAAAAGAGCTAAAAGAAAATAAACCTTAATAAAGATGACCACTCTAAAAAGTGGTCATTCTTATTATTCTATTCATTCAGATTAAAACTAAACATAGCTTCAGCTTCATTTAAATCCTGCTTAAATCCTATACTCTGATACAAGGTTATTGCTGGTTTATTATTGTATTCTACCCATAAGAAACACAATTTAACTCCTTCGTTTCTTGCTTCTTGAAGGGCATGATTAATAAGTGCTTTTCCATAGCCTTTACGACGATGCTCATGATGAACTCCTATATTTCTGATAAAACATGACTTCCCTTCATAACCAACTATAATAAATCCTACAGTATCATGATCTTCATTTACATGATAAATTCGATAATTAGCACTACTCAACATTGTGGTTAACTCTTCATAAGATGGGTTGAAGACATCAAAAATGTTAGATATAAGTGCAAATATCTTTGGCAGAATCTCTAGTGTACTGCTACTAATATTATCATATATACTGTTATGATTATAGTCCGATAAATCAAGACGAAAACCAATTAGAAGATATTCAAATTTGTATCCCCATGAAGTAATAAGGGAGATTTGCTTAAGAAGGTCTGAATAACTATTACCATAGCAAAAAAAAGAAAGAAGGAAAATCTTGCTTAATAATCTCCATACCATCGTGTAGATCTTCTAATTTGCGCACTGCCCAAAACACTTCAATTTTCTTATCAGGATATTCATGAACAACAAAAAGACCATATTTGTTTTCATATACTCTTAACAACTTATAGATATCACCATAAGTGAATCTATATGGATATGATTGGCTTTTTAAGTAAAAATCATCTAGTAGTTTATTCATATATTCCCTCAATAAAACTAGTTAATCAGTATAAATAAAATAAGGGTCTGTGCGTGCATCAGTGATAAATATTCCTGCATAAAAGGAATTATTATGTCGTTTTAGTGGATTAACTTGTCCACTGACTAAAAAGATGAACATCCGATTATTATCAATATTGAAAAAATAATATATATTATTTATTTCTTGTTTATCATCAAAAGGAAGTGATTCTAATGTTATATAAGCTTTATAGATTTCATAATCTTTTAATATTTGATCTTCAACTGCTTCAGTCATAAGATGAAAGTTTTCTTTAGCTTTCACTTCTTCATAAATCGTGTCATCAAAATTTAATTCCATAGAAATCGTAACTTCATAAAAACTTCCAAAAATACTACTGTTATTAAAAAGAATATACTCATATCTTATTATCTTATCACGTTCAGGTAGTAATGGTTGTAGTTCCTTCATTTCATTAGCGATAATTTCATCATAAAATCCATAATGTTCAAGGGAATTTGTGTAACTCAAAACCGACCTATTTTCCTTAACAATTACCA
>JAAZCR010000025.1 GCA_012513195.1 Bacilli bacterium
ATATATAACGATAATAACGCAATGATGACGATAACATCAAACATGAGGATGATTTCAAACCATAAAAATTTTTCGTTATAACTTTTATTCTCCTCTTGCGTTTCCGATAATTGTGCTCTTCTTATCGCTTTTCGATATAGTAAGTGCAATAATACTTCATATACTATAACAACAACACTAGTAATAATCCAAATACTAATGTGAATGTATTTAAAATCATATTTGAAAAAGAAATCGACAAAAGCAACAAGACAAACAAACGTAAAGATTACTAATTGAGCGAGGAGATAATTAATAATATGCTTGGGTGGTATCTTTTTCATATAATCCTCCTGAATCTTTATACCTCAGATCCTACTTCTAATTCATTTTTTGCACGTAATTCATTGTAATATTGGAATATCACTTTAATAATACCAGTTAGAGGAACCGCAAAGATAACTCCCATTACACCTAATAAACTTCCAAACCCCAATATTGCCGCTAATATGATTAACGGATGAATATCTAACTGCTTACTCATAATAACAGGTTGTAAAATATTACCTTCAATGAATTGAAAAACAAAATTCATAAGTAAGATATAGTACCAAGGTGTGTTACCAGTAAGTAAAGAATATGTTACTGGTACGATTGCTGCAATCGTCGCACCAATATAAGGAATGATATTAGTTAAACCTACGATTATACCAAACAAGATGGCATAATCTAAGCCTATAACAGTATAACCGAGAATTGCGACTACCGCAATTCCAAACATGAGAATAATTTGGCCCCGAATATACAAACCTAGTGTTTCATTAATACGTTTAGTGATTTCAATGTAGTGTATTTGGAACTTCTTAGGTACAACATTGTATATGCCTTCACCGATTTCAGAATGATCTTTTAACATATAAAAGAGGATAATCGGGCATAGTACAATAGTAAAAATGAAACTGGTAATGCGAGAAACTTGTGTTCCTGCGCTAACGATTGCGTTTGTTAAATACTTTTGAATACCTTCTTGAATTTGATTATAAATGTTTAACAAAGCTGGATGATCTTCTAAATGTAATTCTTCGATTCTTTGACGAAAACTTTCATAGATAGATGGAATCTTATTCAATACTAAGTCTTTAACTTGATCAATGACTAAAGGTGTAACAATCCATAGAATTACGCCAATGATGGAAAAAATAATGATATAAAGAATGGCGACAATAATCCAGCGAGGTCTAATACCCTTTTCTTCTGCGTAAATTACTAGCGGATAAATAAGGAAGTTAATAAAGAAAGCAATAAGAAAAGGTATTAGCACAGCGCGAAAAGCATCACGTACACTAGTGATAAAACCAGTAAATTGACTAAAGACGTAAAGACTTAGTAAAGATAGAGTGATGATGAGGAGGATCTTAATTATTCTTGATAGTTTTTGATCAAATGTTAGCATATCTCTCACATCCTAGCTTAATTCATTTAAAATTATAACATAAAAACTTGATTGTCACATCTTATAACCAAACTTTTTTACAAATTTTTGTATATTTACATCATGGTAGGGGGATGTTATAATTGAGTTACCAAGAGAACCACCTTATCGTTTTAATACCAATTCCGAATTTAGTATGTTAAAATATAATTAGAAAATTACTTTTCCGCCGAGCTAGTGCGTAAGATTTAAACAAATCCGAACACCATATCATAAGGAGGTTGGGTATACAGTCCTCTGTGTTGAAAGCTCAACATTGATTGAGAATCCTAACGAGGCTGTCGAAACTTCCACCTGCACATACTGCGGGTTGATGTTAAAATCTACGGCTAGCTGGGCGGGTTTTATTTTTACTACTTAATTTTGCATATTTTAATACTTATAATACACTATTTCTTAGTTTTTTTCTACATCTACAATAACATTGAGTAAAAACAAACACGAAAGAGCAAACTTAACTCTTCCGTGTTTTTTCTTATTCTTCATCAACAGTTACTTTAATATGAAGTTCTTCTAATTGCTTAGTATCAACTTTCGATGGAGCATCGCTCATTAAGCAAGTAGCGGATTGTGTTTTTGGGAAGGCAATGACATCACGAATGTTTTCCGTATTAACTAAGAGCATGATGATGCGGTCTAATCCTAAGGCAATGCCACCATGAGGTGGAGTACCATAACGGAATGCATCTAGTAAGAAACCAAAGCGTTTATATGCTTCTTCTTGAGTAAATCCTAAAGCTGCAAACATTTGATTTTGGACTTCACGACGATGAATTCTGATTGAACCTCCACCTACTTCATAACCATTTAAAACAATGTCGTATGCTTGTGCTAAGCACTTCGCAGGGTCGCTTGTTAAATATGGTAAACTTTCTGGTTTGGGTGAAGTAAATGGATGATGCTTAGCGTAATAACGACCATCCTCAGGACTGTATTCGAAAAGTTGAAAATCTACTACCCATAGGAAGTCATATACATCTTCATTGATGAGATTTAGTTCTTTACCAACTTGTTTACGTAAAGCTCCTAAAGCCGTACAACAAGTTTCAAACTCATCACTGACAAAGAGGAGTAAATCATTTTCTTCTACATTTAGACGCTTAATTAATGCTTGTTTTTCGTTATCAGTTAAGAACTTACTGAAAGAACCGTTAAATTCACCATTATTATATTTTAGATAAGCTAACCCTTTAGCATGATATTTCTTCGCTAAGTTCGTTAAACGGTCGATTTCTTTGCGGGAATATTTATCAGCTGCATTCTTAACATTAATAGCTCTAATATCACCGTTATTTTCTAATACTTGCTTAAAAATCGAAAACTCAGTGTTTTCGAAAATGTCATTAAGTAGGACTAATTCTAATCCAAAGCGGCGGTCAGGTTTATCGCTACCATAGCGGCTCATCGCTTCGTAGTAACTTACACGATCAAAAGGAACTTTAATATCAATGCCCTTGATTTCTTTGAATATTTTCGCAAATAAGTTTTCAACGATAGTTTGGATTTCTTCAGCGGTTAAGAAGGACGTTTCAATATCGATTTGCGTAAACTCCGGTTGACGGTCCGCCCGTAAGTCTTCATCGCGGAAACAACGCGCAATTTGGAAGTAGCGTTCTAAACCAGCTACCATACATAATTGTTTGAAGATTTGGGGAGATTGTGGTAAAGCATAAAACTCACCAGGATGCACCCGACTAGGCACTAAATAGTCACGTGCCCCTTCAGGTGTTGATTTTGTTAAAATTGGCGTTTCAACTTCAATAAAATCTAAACTACTTAAATAATTGCGAACAATTTGCATGACCTTTGAACGCACGATTAAATTTCGTTGCATCTTGGGTCTACGCAAGTCTAAATATCGATATTTTAAACGTGTATCTTCTAAAGCATCTGTATCATCTTGAATTAACATAGGTGGTGTTTCTGCTTCCGCTAAGATTTCTAATTCCGTTACCTTTACCTCAATATCGCCTGTAGGAAGATTGGGGTTTTTACTTTCCCGTTCAACAACTACTCCTTTGACACATAAAACATATTCATTCTTAATTTTTATCGCTGTTTCATAAAGCTGTTCATCAACTTCTTTAGGATTCACGACTAATTGGGTTACCCCATAGCGGTCACGTAAATCGATGAATATAAGTCCACCAAGGTTACGCACCTTTTGAGCCCAACCTTTTAATTCAACAACTTGTCCAACATGTTCGATTCGTAACTCATTATTGTTATGGGTACGATTCATGCTATTCCTCCATTCTTTGTTTTAGATAAGAAATAATGTTATCGATGTTTATTTCTTCTTGTACTTGTGTTTTCATATTCTTAATGCTGACAACACCCCGTTGTAACTCTTCTTCACCAACAATAATGGTGAAGTTCGCATTAAGTTTATCCGCTTGCTTAAATTGAGCTTTAATTTTCCGTTCAAAGAAGTCTTTCTCAGCTTTAATGCCTGCTCGACGTAAATTCTCTAATAACGTAAACGCAAAGGTTCTTGTTTCATTCATCGCTACTATAAAGACCTCAACATTATCTTTAGGGTCTACCTCGATACCTTCCTCTTCAATCGCTAGAATTAAACGATCCATTCCTAGCGCAAAGCCAACACCAGGAATTTCTGGTCCGCCAATTTCACTTACGAGACCATCATATCTTCCTCCTCCACCAAGGGCAGTTTGACTACCAAAGCCAGGAATGGTAGATATGAATTCAAAAACAGTGTGGTTATAGTAATCAAGACCACGAACTAAATTATCATTAATTTCATACTTGATACCTAAACTATCTAAATCACGTAATACTTCCGCAAAGAAGACTTTAGCTTCATCTGTTAAATAATCGCGGATTTTGGGGGCACTCTTCATCGCTGGATGTTCACAGTCAACTTTACAATCTAATACTCTTAAAGGGTTTTGTTCAAGTCGACGTTTACAATCACTACACAACTCCTCTTTAACAGGTGTAAAATGTTCAATCAATGCTTTACGATAATTAACGCGACTTGCTTTATCACCTAATGTGTTAATAACAACTTTGACATGTTTTAAGCCAATTTGTTCTAAGATATTAACCGCTAAACTAATAACTTCTGCATCGATCGTTGGATCATTACTACCTAATGCTTCTACACCAAATTGGAAGAATTGGCGGCTTCTTCCCTTTTGCATGCGTTCGTAACGAAACATTGGTCCCATGTAATATAGTTTAGTTACCTGATTAAGTTCCGCAAACATCTTGTTCTCAACATAGCTTCTGACCACACCTGCAGTCCCTTCAGGACGAAGCGTAATGGAACGATTACCTTTGTCTAAGAATGTGTACATTTCTTTATTGACGATATCTGTAGATTCACCTACACCACGAACAAAGAGTTCGGTACTTTCAAAAATAGGTGTACGAATCTCCTTATAGTTATATAAAGCACAGGTTTTCCGGAAGATATCTTCTATATAATGCCATTTATGTACATCTTTAGGTAAAATATCATATGTACCTTTTGGTGTTTGAATCATTCTGATCATCTCCTTCTAAAAATATTAAAAAAGTCCTTAGATAAAATCTAAGGACGCTAAAAGCGCGGTGCCACCTTAGTTGCCTAATAAGGCCACCTCGAGTAAATATATCTCCAAAGTGTCTTCGCTAAATATTTATTAGGAGCTCTCAGCCTAAGACTCCATTCTCTGTAAATAAAGGGATTTAGCTACTCCTCTTTGTCATCGATTATATTCAATTATAATTAATTATAACTAAATATTGTAAACTTATCAAGAGGTTAATGATATTTTACATCAATGGATGCGTAAGGATTAGAGATAGGTTTAAAGATTTCACCATTAGTACCTTTAATCTCTAAATCTTCGATTAAAAGGTGTAATAAGATTAAATCGGTTTTGATGTTAGTATCATTACGTAAATGATCTAAACTATCCCAATAATATACATAGCTAATAACCGCTATTCGATAATACTCATTATCCTTAAATGTAACCCCTTCTTTTGTGCTATAGAAGATATTGCTGTTTTTTAAGAAATTTTTAATATCTCGGTATTTGGCAGTTATAATGTAAATTTCATTATCAAAAGGATATACTTCAAAGACATTTTTTATCGTTACTGGTTCATTGATTTTTATGTTTCCATTTCCTCTTACACCGCCAGTATTGCTTATCGCAATATCGGCATCCACAGCTTTAAGTAGGACATTTCCAATCCATTCGAACATATCATCCTTGTTTCTTACTGTTTCACCTGCATATACTAAAGTTTTTTCTAACTCCAGTTCTTCCACATACTCCCTAATTAATGCTTCTATGTCTTCATCATAATTATTACCAGCTTCACTAGTATTTATGATATTAACATTATACTCTACTATGTCTTTAGTATTTGTATCAATTTTTAGATCAATCCTCCCCATGGCGGTACCATAAGAATATGCTTGAATGAGGGGGATGGAATCACCAACACGATTTATCGTCCTTTTAATCCCTTGATGGGTATGACCTGCAATTATCACATCAAGTAGATAATCACCATTATCTTCTCTAATAAAGGCTAAATCATCATAAATATAACTATCATAATCATGGATATTTAAAATAATAATATCGGCACCTTGCTTTTTAAGTTTATTACCAATATTTTTAATCGAATTACGGAAATCTAGATAAAAGTAATAGTTTTCTAGTTTATCTTTTTGAAT
>JAAZCR010000205.1 GCA_012513195.1 Bacilli bacterium
ATGTATTATTATAATAATCAGCGTTATCAATGGAGACTAAAAAAGATGGCTCCTGTACAATACAGAAACCATCTTTTATCAGCATAATAATTACTAAAACTAAACTTTTTTATTTTTGTCTACTTTACAGGTGTAAGTTCATGATGGGGGTTGTGTTAGTTAAGTCAGTAGTTTAATTATTGTCTGATAAGTTTTATTAATTTGTTCTTCTTCATTACGTTTTTCTAACGGTAATTCATGATAATAATAAGAAATACTAGACATGATAATATTCCCAACAATATAAATTATGTACTCTTCAGGATATTCTTTAATAATACCTTCTCCTACTCCTAAACTTATAACGTTTTTTAAATAATTAGTATATTGCCTCTTTATTGTTTTAACTTTATTCATTAGTTTTTGTTGATGTTCTGTTTCTAAAGTGCTACTAATACCATCCGTCATCAGGATCATATCGATATTCGAATACTGTTGGGATACTTTAAACATCGCTTCAATGTGCTTAATTAAGATAGATTGAAACTCTATGTTAGGTGTAATTTCAATGAGAATTTGACTCATGATGGAGTCTAATATATAAATAATAGTTTCACAAATGATTTCGTCTTTACTAGTGAAGTATTCATAGACCGTACCCTTTCCAACCTCAGCCATTTGTGCAATTTCCGCGATGGTCAAATTTTTTAGTAGTCCCGCCCTATTGATATGGGAAATTATCGCTTTAAATATTTGTTCTTTTTTAGTTGTCATTGACCTTTTTCTTTCTGGTGAATACTTTATACATAATCGGGACTACAAATAACGTCAAGATGGTCGCATAGGTCAATCCGCCGATTGTTGTAAGTCCTAGTGGTTGTAACAATTCGCCACCTTCACCACGACCTAATGCCATTGGAATGAGCGCTAAAATAGTTGTTAATGCAGTCATAAGAATTGGACGTAAACGTGTTTTCCCTGCTTCTACTATCGCTTCATCAAGATCTTTTCCTTCTTGTCGTAATTGGTTGATATAATCAATTAAGACAATACCATTATTAACAACTACCCCAATTAAAATGATTAAACCAACAATTGCGACCATGGTAAGTGGGAGTCCTGCGATAGCTAGCATAAAGAATCCGCCCGTAAAGGCAAGAGGTACAGTAAACATGACGATGAATGGATATTTTAATGATTGGAATTGAATCGCCATTACCATAAATACAAGTAGAATCGCGACGATACCCGCATATGTTAAATCACGACGCATCTTGATGATTTCTTCGTTTTCTCCAGCAAATTCTATCGTATAACCCGATTCGCCATATTTATCTTTAAATTCTTTTGATGCTAAATATTCGTTTACTCTACGTTCTACTTCACTAGATACTTTGCTGGTAGTATAGGAACTATCGATACCTGCAGTTACTGTTAAAAATCTTGACTTACCATCACGGGTTATGGTAGCAAAACCTGGTTCTTTCGTTATAATTGCTTTACTATCAGGAGTGTTACCATCATAGATTGGCCCTTTTGATAAATTAAAAAGTAATGGTTTAGTATCTAGTCGATTATATGAAACATACACTTGATTTAGCGTTTCATCATACCGTAAGAAAGGATTAATATATATTCCTTGAGGTAATGTAGGGTTAAAGTTAGGTAGTCCTTCAATATTGATGAGATAAAGTTCAAAGTTTTCGTCTTTTTCATTTAGTTTATTACTAATTGCTTGGGTAACTTTTGAATCAAAAACTTGGATAATACTCAAAAAGACACTATAATCCATGTTAAAGTTCGCAAATTGATTACTAGGTACTGTTACTTCATATTCATTGCCATTGACAACAACTTTTAATGTATCTGTTTCTTGAGGAGTTAAGCTTAATCCAAGTGATAAATAGAAGTTGGTAATTGCGTCTAAGATATTCTTTTCGGTAACACCTTGTTTAATCGCATTTTCTTTGTTTACTTCTATACGAATCACATCATCAGCTTGACTATAACTACTCTTGACATCTTTTGTACCTTCAACACCACTAACAATTGTAGCTAGTTCATTCGCTAAATCGCGAAGTTTAAAGATATCATCACCTCTAACAATAATTGTAATACCTGAATTTAGAAGACCTGATGATTGCATCATGCTTTGGGCTTCAACGGTAACCTTATCAACGTCTTCTGTTTGTTTTTCATTGATAATCTCTACGATTTTATTTGCGACTTCTTGGGTAGTTAGTTTTCGCTTGTCTTTTAACAATACGGTAATAGAAGCAGAGTCTGTACTGCCAGTTGCCCCAAATAGACTCAATATTCCCGTACCACCTATTTCTGCACTTACAGTTTCATAATCTTCTAATTTCATAATTTCTTCTACAATCGCATCAGTTAATGATGCTGTAGTTTCAAAACTAGTACCTTTTTTCATTTCGATACTGATATTAATTGTTCCTTCATCAGTACGAGGGAAAAGTTCAAAACCTTTCCGTAAAGCTAAGAAAGTAGATAACCCTAACAATATTACAACAACAAGCATCGTTAATGCTTTTTTATTCAAAGTGAAACGTAAGGCGGATTCATAGTAATTTTGAAGTCTCTTTGCGAACTTATCTTCTTTTATCTTTTGTTCACTTAATACTTGAGCACTTATACTAGGTACTAAAGATAGCGCGATGATTAAACTTGCTAGTAGTGAGAAAGTAACTGTTAATGCCATTTCCATAAAGATTTCTGAAGTTAATCCTTCAAGGAACACAATTGGTAAAAAGACCGCAATGGTAGTTAAAGATGAAGCTGTAATAGCACCCGCAACTTGAGAAGCACCGATAATTGCTGCTTCTTTCTTCGATTTTCCTGAACTTAATAAGCGATATATGTTTTCTATAACGACAATTGAGTTGTCAACTAGCATCCCAATTCCTAACGCTAAGCCGCCCATGCTTACGACATTAAGGGAGATATCAAAGAAATACATTAATGAGAACGTGCCAATAACGCTTATCGGCATAGAGATAGCTACAATTAATGTTGGACCAATTTTTCTTAAGAAGACATAAAGGATAATAACCGCTAAAATTCCACCAACAACAAGGTTTTCTAATACACTTCCGACTGATTGTTCAATATATTCACCTTGGTCATATAAAATGATGTAATCTGCTTCATAATTAGGACTCTTTACGATTTTATCTAATTCATTTTTAATTGCTCTTACTGTATCGGTGATACCAGCATCAGATTGCTTATACAAGGCAATGGAAATACCTTGTACACCATTAATCTTCATGTATTGATTAACATTCGCATTTACAAAACCAATACTATCTGCGAGATCTTGTAAAGTAATTACCTTACCTGAATTACTATCGTATTTAATCGGTGTATTTTTTAAAGCTTCTAATCCAATAATCTTATCACCTATATATAACATCCTGATGTCTCCTCCATCAGGTACCACGCCAGCTAAACCAGAAATGTTTTGTTCATTAATAATTCGCAAAACATCTTCTTGGGTTAATTCATGTAAAACTAGTTTTTCTATATTTAAGACAACTTGAATTTCAGTATCACTAGCACCTGATAGACTGACACTCGCAACACCAGGGATTCGTTCAAGCCGATTTAAAACATCTTCTTTAATCCATTCAGTAGTTAGAATGAGCGATTCATTGTCGTTCGCGTCATCCCATTTTCGCGTTACTGAAACCATCATTAAAGGTAACATATTAGGGTCGAACTTGATAATCATGGGATTACCTACACCGCTTTTTAGATTTAAACGTTCAAAACTTTCGTTCATTTCTAAATAAGCGGTATCCATGTTCGTTGATTGTTCAAATTCAACGATAATCATAGAAAAATGTTCCCTAGAAATTGATTGAATATTCTTAACATTACTTATTGTGAGTAAGTTTTGCTCAATTGGAATTGTAACATCTCTTTCAACTTCTTCAGGATTCTTACCTTCATATGTTGTCACAACTACCGCATAAGGCAGATTAATATCAGGGAATAGCTCCAAGGGTAATTTAACTAATGATACTACACCTAATAAGATGACAATGAGGATTGCCATGATTATGGTAATCGGTTTATTTACACTGTATTTTGCGATGTTCATGATTAACCTCCCATAATATATTTCGACCGACCGGTCGGTCGGTTACAGGTTTATTTATATACATTTATAATATA
>JAAZCR010000206.1 GCA_012513195.1 Bacilli bacterium
ATTGTTATTAGTACAACTAGAAACGATAAAGATAAGTAAACCTAATAGTAAGCATGAGAATAATCTACGCATGTGTTTTCCTCCTTGAATGATTTTTATTACATAAAAAAAAGATGCTTATTAGCATCTAGTCAATTGGCTCGCTTGTTCATTTCAACACAAAAAAGAGGAAAAAACGAGACAATTGATAGCGCCAATACTTTTTTACAAAAGTAGAGAGTATTACAGGTATTCCCTGTAATCCCACAATTATAACTTGCGAGGTTATAATTGTTCGGCGATGGTTGCCTTTCGTATGTTTCATAGCCCGCCGGCTCCACATACTACTCATCTGCATCGCTACCTCTATCAATTGCTTAGCATCTATTTAGTTGATTGCGTTTATTATATCATATAATATGCGTTCAGCAAGGGTTGTGTTCAATGAAAATGTTTTCATAAGTCAAAATTTTTAACATAGATATAATAGATATAAAAGAAGCTGCATAAGTATACTTTGAGAATACCTATAGGAGGTTACTTATGCAGATTCATGTAGTAAAAGCAGGGGTGACGCTTAGCGATATTGCGAAGTTTTATAATACCACAGAAAGTGCAATTGCGAGTGTAAATGCGCTACCTGCTCCATATACTCTCGTCGTTGGTGAAGCTTTGGTTATACCGATTGTTGGAAGTTTTTATGTGGTGAAAGAAGGGGATTCATTATATCAGATTGCCACTAGGTATGGATTAAATTATTTAGAACTGGCGCGAATCAACAACCTTTCCCCCTGGCAACCATTAAATATTGGTATGAAACTATATATTCCCCCGTTACCGAAAGCGAATATTGAAGTGAATGCTTATGCGGAACCTGTGGGTGATGAGGTTAGCGACAATCTCAAGAATTCGGTAACAAATGTTGCTCCCTACTTAACATACCTTGCCACGTTTAGTTTTCAAGTTAGACGGGATGGCACGTTAAGGAGACCACCCTTAGATGATTTTCCGACTATAACCCGTAATAATCGGGTAATTCTCATGATGGTGGTAACTAACTTAGAAGAAGGATTATTTAGTGGAGAGTTAGGAAGAATTATATTAGAAAATGAGGAACTACAAAACACTTTAATTGATAATATCATCAATACAGCCAATGAACTTAATTTCCGCGATGTCCACTTTGATTTTGAATTTATTCCTTCTGAACTAAAAGATAACTACGTGCGTTTCCTTGAAAAGGCTAAGCGGCGCTTAGAAAACGAAGGATTTCTGATGAGTGTTGCCTTAGCTCCTAAAGTAAGTGGTGAACAAGCAGGACAATGGTACGAAGCCCATGATTATCCAAGAATTGGTAAAATAGCAGATTTCGTGGTGCTAATGACTTACGAATGGGGTTATAGTGCAGGACCACCACTACCTGTATCACCTATTAATGAAGTAAGAAAAGTGGTGGAGTATGCAGTATCAACAATGCCCAGTACGAAAATACTTCTTGGGCAAAACCTTTATGGTTATAATTGGACACTTCCTTATGTGAAAAACGGTGATTACGCAGTAGCACTTAGTCCTATTAGTGCGCGAAACTTAGCACTTAATCAAGGAGTGGAGATTCAATACGATGAAGTAGCGCAAGCACCTTTCTTTGAATACACTGATGATCAAGGTAACGAACACATCGTATGGTTTGAGGATGCAAGGAGCATACAAAGTAAGTTTGATTTGATTAAAGAGTTTAATTTACGAGGAATAAGTTATTGGAAATTAGGGCTTGCTTTTCCGCAAAACTGGTTATTACTAAATGACAATTTTAACATCACTAAACGAGGATAAAAATACCATAATTAGTACAAAATAATAATGAACAACGTAGTTAATATTAATGGAGGTATATATGCGTAAAATAGTACCAATTATTCTAATAGTAGTTGTAATAACTTTGTTATGGGGTTGTCGTGAAAGAGTTCAATATAAAGATGGAACATATACAAAAGAAAGTGAGAATTCAGGTTATGGTTATGAAAAAGTTATAGTTGTGATTGAAAAAGGTAAAATCAAGAGTGTTGATTTACAAAGACTTGATAGTGAAGGTAAAGAAGTAGACTATGATGAGTGGGATGGTAGTAATAATCGTCCTAATTTAAAAGAGTATCGTATTCAACTTGCTGAAGAGATAATGGAAAAACAATCAACAAAAGACGTTGAGGCCATTAGTGGTGCGACATATACCACCCAAAACTGGATAAATTTAGTTGAAGAGTGCTTAAAAGAAGCACGAAAATGATAAAAGCCTTTCATGAGAAAGGCTTTTATCTTTAGACTTATCTAGACGATTATCTTAAATTATAATATAATACTTTTAGAGCCGTTTGGCTTAAGAGGTGATGCGATGAATATCAAAAAAGTCATAAAAGATTATCTTATCATAACAGGTGGTCTAGTAATCGTCGCCTTAGCGATTCATTTATTTATGGTACCTAATAAGTTTGTAGTTGGGGGAATTAGTGGACTCGGTATTGTTTTACAAAATTTATTAAGTAAAGTGCCAAATAACTATAAAGCAATTACTATTTTTGGGAAGACAATAAGTCTAGCTTTTTTATTTAGTTTATCAGGTATCATGTTTATTTTAAATACTATTCTATATTTATTAGGTTTTTTATTAATTGGTAAAACATTTGGTATTCGTACAGTTTATTCAGGTTATATGTTAAACTTTATCTACTACTTATTAGAGCATTTTTTTCCCATAAAAGAACCTTTAATGAATGATCTATTAACGCAGTTAATTATTATGTCAGCCATGAGTGCCTTAGGTTTATCAATTGTGTTTAAATGTAATGCTTCGACAGGTGGTACGGATATTACTGGAAAGATATTGAACAAGTATTTCCACATAGATTTAGGAAAAGCCGTTTTAATCTCCGATGTATTTATTACTATAACTGCCTTTTCCATAAATGGAATAACATCGTTTATATATGGATTATTTGGTATCTTTTTAAATGGTATATTCATTGATTACCTGTTACAAAAGTTTAGCGAATCTAAGGAAGTCGTTATTATTAGTAAAGAACCAGACCGTATTAAAGATTTTATAATAAATGTATTAGATCGTAGTGCCACGATTTATGAAGCAAGAGGTGCGTATACTAACGAAGAGAAAGAGATTATCCGCACCGTTCTTTCAAAAAGAGAATTTATTAAATTAAAGGAATTTATTTCCACAATTGACCGTAATGCCTTTATAACGGTTAATAATATTCACCAAACATTTGGTTTGGGATTTACTGATATTACGGAATAAGGAGCAAAACAATGGAAAAGTTAACATTATTAATTAATGAGTTAGTAGAAGTAAATAAGAAAAACATGGTTAAATCTATTATTAGGGAAATTGTCATCTTTGTGGTTAGCATTAGTGTCTTTTTTACGAAAGCAAGTTTACAATTTAAACTTCTCATCTTTGTTTTAGGTTGTTTCTTGGGAATTCTCGGGATTATTTTAGAAAGTAAAAAGAAACAAGTTATCTCGTTTTGTGTTCATAATTATAAAAATAATAAGAAATTAGTTATTGATGCTTTACAAAAACGCAAAAGTAGTTACAGCGATATCTTTGATTTTGTAAATGAAAGATTATTATTTATGGAAATATTAAGAGTAGCTAAATGTATTGATGATTTTAAAGATGAAGGGGAAATTGGACCTTGGAAATTAATCTATAGTAAAGCAAAGACGGAGAAGTTATATAAAGATATTGATTCATCATATATAGACGGTGTTACTAATATCCAAAATATCATAAATAAACTCCCTTTGTCAGTGCGTAATCTGCTCAAAACATACGGTGTTAACTACATGAATGTCTATGATATTTGGACCAAGTCACTTAAAAACAAGAGTAATACAATGGAATTGATGTATCCTATCGCTGGTATTATTTTAAATGATTCTCAAGTATTAAGAAAAGGTTTAAGAAATAAAGAATATGAATTAGATGGAGTCACTATAAAACCTTATGAACGCGAAATAAGCAACGAATCAGTCGTAATGTTGCACATTCGAATAAGTCTTTAGATAACTCCCTTTTATCTTGACATTGTTTTTCGCATTCGTTATACTTATTTTTGTGGTTAGAAAAAATAATTCTTAAGAATTATTTTTTTGTATATCTAAGTTAATCGGATAGATAACGGAAGGATGATGAACTTTGAATTTAATCCTCGCAGTTAATGCAGGTAGCTCTTCCCTAAAATTTAAATTAATTAACATGCCAGAAGAGGTAACCTTAGCTGAAGGAAATATTGAACGCATTGGTCATGACGATGCGATTGTCAATTTTAAAACACCAAATGAAAAAGTAAAAAAAATAATACCGGTTAAAAATCATGAGGAAGCCGTAGAGTTACTAGAACAACATCTCATCGATTTTGGTGTATTAAGTAGTTTAGATGAAATCAAAGGTGTTGGTCATCGAGTTGTACATGGTGGCGAAAAGTTTAAAGATTCAGCATTAATCGATGATGATGTGATTAATGAAATCGTAAACTTAAGCGATTTAGCACCACTACATAATCCTCATAACTTACGTGCCATTCAAATTTTCCGTAAGAAACTACCTAATGTACCAATGGTAGCGGTATTTGACACAGCTTTCCATCAAACGATGCCTAAAGAAGCATACCTATATGGGGTACCATATGAATGGTATGAAAAATATGGTGTCAGAAAATACGGTTTCCACGGAACTAGTCATAAGTATGTTTCTGGTCGTGTATGCGAATTGTTAGGTAATCCAAATGCGAATGTCATCGTTTGCCATTTAGGAAATGGTGCTAGTGTTTGTGCAGTACAAGCTGGTAAATCTGTTGATACTTCCATGGGCTTTACACCACTTGCAGGTTTATTAATGGGTACACGTAGTGGCGATATTGACCCTGCGATTATTCCTTATATAATGCAAAAGACAGGTAAGACAATCCAAGAAGTGGAAAACGATTTAAATAAAAAGAGTGGCTTCTTAGGCGTTAGCGGCATTAGTAATGATTCCCGCGAGATTGAAGACGGTATTGCCCGTGGTGACGAACGTTGTATTTTAGCGCAAGACATCTTCATTCGTAAGATTGTTAACTACATTGCAACTTATCATGTTGTGCTAGGTGGCGCTGATGCAATTGCCTTCACTGGTGGAATTGGTGAAAACTCATCACTTTCAAGAATGCAAATTGCTGAACGCTTAAAGGCTCTAGGAGTAGAATTAGATCCTGAATTAAATGATTGTCGCGGTAAAGAGCGGTTAATCTCTACACCTAACTCAAAAATTAAGTGCTTTATCATTCCAACTAACGAAGAAGTAATGATTGCTCGCGATGTAATGCGCTTAATAAATCGCTAAAAACATGTTTACTTTTTAACAAGTTTATATTATAATTACATATAACCTGTCTAAAAAGCAGTGAGTGGTGAATGGTATGTTTGGTATCATTGTGGACAACTTTATAATTTCCTTCGTTGCAAATGTCGATGGCAGGAGTATATCTACAAATAATAAATAGGGCTTTGTTATTATAATGAAGTCCTTTTTTTTACCCAATCAAATTGAAAATAGGTATTTTGGGTAATATCGGAATAGATTCCGTTTAAAATTGTAGAAATTTATCCTCTAATATTTTATAATTAATTTATAGGGAAACCTTTTAAGTAACTATAAAAAAATAATAAGGGAGAATATTTATGGAAGTCAGATTAGAAGGTTTAACGAAACAATTTGATGAAACTGTTGCGGTAGACAATCTAACGGTCACGTTAGAGTCTGGTAAACTTATTGGTTTATTAGGACCCTCTGGATGTGGTAAATCAACGACTCTATATATGATTTCAGGATTGTTGAAACCAACAAAAGGTCGCATCTACTTTGATGATGATGACGTAACTGACTTGGCACCAGAAAAGCGTGGAATTGGTCTGGTGTTCCAAAACTATGCATTGTATCCACATATGACTGTGCTTCAAAACATTTTATTCCCTCTAGAAAACTTAAGAATAAATCGTAAAGAAGCGTTAGCTCGTGCTGTAGAAATGGCTGAATTAGTAGGTATAAAAGAATTATTTGACCGTAAACCTTCACAGTTATCAGGTGGACAACAACAACGGGTCGCAATCGCGCGTGCTCTTGTAAAAAAACCACGCGTATTGTTACTAGATGAACCATTATCTAACCTTGATGCCCGTTTAAGATTACAAACCCGTGAAGAAATTAAACGTATTCAAAGAGAAGTATGTATTACAACTATTTTCGTAACACATGACCAAGAAGAAGCCATGAGTATTTCTGATGAAATTATCGTAATGAATAAAGGCGTTCTTCAACAAAAAGGTGCTCCTCAACACGTATATAATCATCCTATTAATCTCTTTGTAAGTAAATTCTTAGGTAATCCACCAATCAATACTTTTGAAGGTAGTATTAAAAATGGCAAGATTTATGTCGGTGATGTTGAACTAGGAGTTACTAAATTTAAGGATCAAGATGTTATTATTGGTATAAGACCAGAGGATTTCCGTGTTGATGAAAATGGATTCATGGTCAAAGTTGATGAAATCGATTGTATCGGTCGTGATACCACGTTACACTTCACATTAGGAGGGAAACATACTCGCGCACTAATTCCATCCGACTCTGTCTTAGGTAATCCAGAATATGTCCACATCTCAGTGAAACCGGACAAGATTCACCTTTTCAATACCGATGAAGCAGGTGAGCTTGTAAATGAGTAAGTCTAAAGTGATGTGGAAGCGCTTTCGCGAACGCTTAGCTGAGATTCGTTGGGAAGTGCGTCGTCGTTATTATATCTTTAAAGAAAATGTAAACAAAAAAACAGCTAAACCCAAGGCAGCTGTCAAAGGGTTTTTTAAAAAATATTTAGTGCAACCTTTTAAGAAGTACATATGCAACCCCATTAAAAATGGTTATGTAAAGTTTACAAAAACAAAGGTTGGAGGATTTCTCCATAAATATATATTTCATCCAGTTGCTTATTTCTTCAACAGATTTGTATTTAGACCATTAGGACAAGTATTTAATCGTAATTTCTTCCATGCGATGATATACTTGCTTCCAGCCTTAATCTTGTTATGTATTTTCACTTTCTATCCAATTATTAACTCAATTATCTTAGCTTTCTATAAAAACTATACACCAGTTGATAAGATGTTCGATGGTTATACGCTCGATAACTTCCGTGACATTATTGCTCGTCCAGGATTTGTCGCTGCTTTACGTAATACAGCTATCATCGTCTTCATCTCAGTTCCAATTTCTGTAATAATTTCACTTTTCGTTGCAGTTATGTTAAACTCTATAAAGAGGCTTAAATCCTTCTTCCAAACCATCTTCTTCTTACCATATGTTACTAACACCATTGCGATCGGGCTAGTTTTCTCTTACATGTTCGATTATCGTTATGGTCTCATTAATAAAGCGCTAAAAGTTCTTGGCATTGCGGCCATTCACTGGAAGGATGCCCAAGCATCATATTTTAACGCGATGACAACTTTAATGATATATATCATTTGGGGGTCACTAGCGTTTAAGATTTTAGTCTTTACTGCAGGTCTACAAAACATCGACAAGCAATATTATGATGCTGCCAAAGTAGATGGTACAACGCGTTGGCGTATCTTCAGAAGAATTACCGTTCCATTATTATCGCCAATGATTGCTTATATTACTATCACTTCACTAATTGGTAGTTTTAAGACTTATACAACGGTAGTTGCGATTTATGGTGAAGAAGGACGTACCGCTGGTGGAAAAGATTTACGTACCATCGTCTTCTATGTCTACGATTACATCATGGGGGGCAAGGCTTTAAATCCAGGGGAACTATCACGTGGTGCTGCAGCGTCACTGATTCTCTTCGGTATCATCCTGGTATTTACCCTCATCCAACTCTATGTAAGTAAAAAACGTGTTCATTATTAGAGGTGCTAACTATGAATAATAATCGGAAACTATTAAACTATGTCTTTTATTCCATGATGGCACAACTTCTCTGGATTTTTATTGGCCTTGCAGGTTTTATTTACTTCTATTCAATATTAGATATTTCTAAAATTGATAATATCTATGATACACCAAGGTTCTATGATTTTCTTTGGTATAATAA
>JAAZCR010000207.1 GCA_012513195.1 Bacilli bacterium
GACAACATCATTCCAATTAAAAATATATTCATCATTTTCACCCATAAACTATAGTATATGTATTCGTAGTAATATCGTAGTATATTATACCATATTCGTAGATATCGAGATAATATAACTCAAATCTAACTTCATATTGATTTGATTTAAACTTGGTGAAAATGATATAGACTTTATAATCATTTTCTATTCTCTGAATACCTCTATTAAGTTGAATATCATTTTCATTAATTTTTGTTTCTATTAGATGGATAGCACGTCGTTCTAATAATATCACATGATAATAATTATCAAGATTTTCATAATATTTTTTCGTATTTAAACTACATAAAACGACAAATATGACTATATTTAATACAAAAATACAAATAAGCAATGTATAAGGTAAGATAAATCCCTGCTTATGTTTTAGGTATAAAGATAATCCGTTTTTCATATACTACCCCATTACTTTCTACTATTCGTACATATATGAAAGGATAAACTTGCGTAAACGTTATAGAATCTACGTCTCTTAGAATTTGTACGAATACATTATTATAAATAATTCTTAACTCTTTATATCTTACTGTATAAGCTAATTGATAATCTTGATAGGATAAACTAATTTGGTTATCCGTTATTTCATATGTTGCTGCCCGATTCAAATGATATTGTAAGTGTTGGACATAATTCTCAATGATTTGATCCTTATTTATTTGTGAACTATAATTATAACTATTATTAAGTTGATAAAACATTTGATTAAGCAAAACAAAAAGATTAATCATCAAGCTCAATGACAATAGTAATTCGATGTAACTAAAACCAGATTTTTTCACAGATTAGTTGCTCCTTGTTAAATAAATCAATAAAAGTGATACATAGTTCTTGATTATTTAATATTAATTGATAATTATCACCTTCAATTAATTCTTTATCATCTTCATATAAAACCACATTCACAATTAGTGTTTTTTTCATTTCCAAGATGTATTTTTGATTAGCAGTTTGCATTTTTAAGTTATTAATTGGTATTAACAAATATAACATGATATTTAGAATAAGGATAATCGCAATTAATAACTCATAAAAGAAAAATCCTTTATTAGACACGTCGCACCACTCCACTACGATTATTGATGATAAAATTATATGTTTTTCCTTCACATGAAAGTGAAAAGTTTACTTGTGCACGTACAAAACCATGCTCAATTGTGACTTGAAAGAGTTTAGTTGTTAAATTACCATCAACATTGCGGTTAAATACTACATTAAGTTCATTACTTAAATAGTAGTAATTTCTACTTGTCATAACTAATTGCACTGGTACAAAATGTGTCAATGAATAAGCGATACTATAATTAAGATCAGCACTGAACATCCGATAAAAATTATCGATTTTTTTATCGCATTTTTGATTACTTTTAATTGGTAGTGTTATTAAAAACGAAGTGATGATGACAGCAATCAACATCACTTCGAGTAAAGTAAAAGCTTTTTTATTCATTATCTTCTTCTTTAATGATGGCAGTGTGATCTACAGGATTAATCTCTAATAATTTTCCATTCGGACAATGATCATATTTAAGATATTTATGCTCAATTAGTTCATCCATAGAATCAGGATAAACACCATATTCTAGATAATACGATTCAATTTGGGAGTTTACTAACATGATATAAGCATCACAGGTTTCACTTTGCAGGGATGCTTTTGATTTTGATGCGTTAGGAATAAGTAAATACATTAAACCAGAAATAACGACTAAAACTATCATTAATTCCGTTAAAGTAAACCCTCTTTTATTCATAATAATCTCCTTTCAAATATTATTGGTAATCTGAAACATCGGAAACATGATTAGATAATAGATACAAAAAATGTTTACTGATAGTAATAGGAAAAAGATAAATTGAAGATAATAAGTTATTTTTGCGAATTTATCAAACAGGAGGGAATCATAAAAGTAATGATAATCATTTATCACTCTTACTAAATCATTGGATTTAATTCCCATTTGTAGGTACTCGATTATGTTACGATTATAAGGCGTTAATTTAGGTAACTCTTTATCTCCAAGAAGTGCGAATGACAATATTTCTAGTTGATATATCTTGTTGTTTAAACTTTGTGTTAATAATCTGAATGCTTCATCAAGACTATATCCACAAACTAAAAGAATCTCAAGATACTTTAACAAGTTAATTACTCGATATTCTTTTATTAAGGGGATGAGATTACCTAGAGGTTTATAAACATTAATAATAATTACTATAATTAAAACCAATAATCCCATAATTTTTAATGAATTGAATGTTAAAAATGCAAACAACTCGTTATTTTGAAATTGATAATCGTTTAATAAGATTTTGACAACTGGATAGAGATTGATTCTAATTACTTCAAAACAAATAATCGCAAAACATAATAAAACTAATGGGTATAGTAAGACTTTGCTTATTTGTTTATTAACTTTTTGATAAAACTCCATTTGCTTAGCGACTAAAATAATAGCTTCATTAAGTTTATTCGTCTTTTCGCCAATTCGGATTCCTTCATAAATATAAGTTTTAAATTTTAGTTTCTTAAGTATTTGTGATAACAACATTCCTTCTTGGAGTTTTTTGTCGATATACTCGATTTCTTTGTATTTTAAATGTTTAAGCATATTTAACGCTTCTTTTAAGGAATAACCTTTTCCTAATAAACGTTCAAGATTCTTGATGAAAAGATATTGATTAGGAAAGTTCATCTTTTCATCACCAACTCGATATGATAATCTTTAAGAATATCATCAATCGTACGATAATGGAAGGTTTTACCACTAGCTAATGATTCTAATGCCGAAAGAATTTGTTTCTGATTTAAATGTTCAAAAATAATCTTTTTGGTTTCTTCGTATACTACCAAGCGTTGATTAGTTACAAGCATAAGGGTTTGCTCAAGATCTAAACGTGATAAGCCAAATTCTATAAGTCGAAATAAGGCTTTTAATGCGTTAGTGGAGTGCATGGTACTTATTACTATATGACCAGTTAAACTTGCTCTAATGGCGCTTTTTGCGGTGTGAGCGTCTCTTATTTCACCAATAAAAATTATATCAGGGTCATGACGTAAAATCTCTTTTACACCCACATCATAGGTTACTCCTGCATGTTCATTAACTTGGAGTTGGACTAATCCTGTTTCAAAATGTTCAACAGGATCTTCAATCGTAACAATAGATAATCCCTGTTTCTTAAGTTGATTTAGTAAGTTGTAAGTAAGTGTCGTCTTACCAGAACAAGTTGGTCCTGTAAGTAATATTAAACCATGACTTTGATTAAGATATTCAAAGAAAACTTTTGCCTTTTCTGGCTCAAGTAGTAGCGTACCAACATGGTCATGATAATGATTGTGATTAATACGTAAGACGATACTTTCGCTTTCATATGAGGGCAGTGTTGATATTCTAATTCGCATTAAGTTATTATTAATCCTAATGTTTAGAGCACTCGATTGGGGACTTTTCGAAATATTTAAGTTCATATTACTCATAAATTTTAAATATAATACTAACCGCTCATAGAATTCATATTTAATTTCTTTATAATGGGTAAGTTGTTCATTAATCCGCATTTTGATGTTACAGTATTTATTATCACAGATAAAATGAATATCGGTAGCTTGTAACTGTAAGGCATCACTTACGATTTTTTCGAGAAATTGATTAAACTCGATAGTTTCCCTCCTCTCTTGCCCTCCGCTCTTATATACGCAATAAGGACAGTATTTTAGTTAAAGGAAAAATAAAATAACGGATATTAACCCTATGTTTATATCCGTTATTTAATGTAAATATTATAAGCTAACTCATATTCGATTGTAGTAGCTGGACCATGTCCAGGATAAACGATGGTGTTTTTAGGTAAGGTTAAAAGTTTCTCTTTAATGTTCTTAATGAGTTCTTGTTGGTTTCCACCATAAAAATCAGTTCTTCCAATACTTAATTTAAAGAGAGCATCTCCAGTAAAAACTAC
>JAAZCR010000208.1 GCA_012513195.1 Bacilli bacterium
TAAACTTTTTTATTTTTGTCTACTTTACAGGTGTAAGTTCATAATGTGAAGGTGGTTTTATTTTATGTTAGTTAAACAAAATATTGATAACGTTTGTCGTCGATAATAATAATCTCTTTATCTTCAAATAAACTGATGATTAAATCGTTAAATTCCATTACCGTTGTAAGTGGTCCATAGACTTTTTCCACTAACTCAGGATGGTCTATATAGGGATTACGATTCTTTTGATAAGAGTAAATGACGTCATTACGATGACGTTCAAAATCATCGACTTCATCTTCTAAATGCCATTTGAGGAAAGTGCGAAGCTCCCCTATTGTGTTCTTATTAATCTCTAAGGACCAGCGCGTATTCATGTAGAACACAATGCGCGCGATATCTCCTCGATCAGCATCACCTGGATACCAACCACCATTACGCTTACCATAAGTACCACTACCATCAACATAGGGTAGATTATCACGGCTACTATTAATGCTGGGATTACTTGGTTTTAAGTTATGTAAATCACTGTCAGAAGCACCATTGAGTTTTGATTGCGGCCAGATATGTTCCTTATTCCAAGTACTTCCGCCATCCCACTCACCACTTACACTAGCGCGTTTATAAACAAGGATTACATAACCAGGTCGTTTAGGGTCAGCATCCGTTTCATCAAGAATATAACTTGTTTCTTTATAATCGAGTTTTTTGTAGCCAATGGAAGTGATGCGTTTAAGTTCTTCTTTTAAAGCATAACCAGTAAGACCATTTATCGAAGCATAATATCCCGAATAATCGGTTTTTCCACTTACGGTTACATCATAATACCCTGTATGAATAACCACGTCATCGTATTTAATTTCGTAACTTAATCTGACTACAACCTCATTATCTTGTTGTACAACTTTTCCTGTATTTGATATGACGCTCGGATTATTAGAACTCCAAGTAATTGTCGTCCCAAAGAGCAGGTCATCGTTATTTAGTAATTTGAGGTCTCTGGTGACGGGATTAGGGAAAGTTGGAAAGATAAGATTACTTAAGAGGACTTTTTTAACCATATCATAATCGACAAATAATCCCACTTCAATATGTTCGGGATTTGTGAGTAACACGTAATATTTACCATTTTGGTATGATACGCTTCCTACAACTTCTACATATACACCCCGATCCCGGTCTTTAAAGAGATTTTGGATAACTTCTTTATTTACTAAGTCTTGTGGAATTAAAAGGTTAAATGCGCCGTTTTCATTAATAATCAAGTATTCGGTCACATTATTGGTATAAGTATAAGCTAGTAACCCTTCAATATATACTACTCTACCTAAATTACTATTTAAGTTACTAGGTTTACTTACATAGATTGGATCAATGCTCGCATCATCTGTCACAACTACTTTAGTCACATCTTCAATCGTAACTAAATTGTTTATCGTCTTTTTCGTACCTGTTATAATTACTTCTTTTTGTGTTTCTAACCGTTCTAAATACTCCTTACTTAATTTTACCATTATTCCACTAGAAGAATCTTGTAAGGTAAGATAAATTGCCTCATTTGTTTCGTATATATCAGTGATTACACCTTTTACTATGAGTCTTGTACAGTTAGCTTCTTGTTTTACTTCACTTACAGTTAATGGTGCTTCTTCACCTATTTTAATCTTAAAGACTTTCGTTACTTCAAAATCACCATAGTTAAGTGTCGCGGTAACACTAATGTTCACAACACCCGACGAAGGAATACTCACCTTTTTGGTTTCGAGATTATAGTAAGCATTATTCGGATCATTAACATTAGTATAACTCCAACTAATTTCACTACCAAAACTACCTTTTGAAGGTAACTCAAAAGTAGTGTTTTCCATATAGTTAGTAATTATTTCTAAGTTGTTTAAATCATATTCTAATACTAATCGTTCTTTTGGTAAGCTAATTTCACTGTAAGTAGTCCAACTTAAATCATCGATAATGATTTGTGAGCGACTACTGTTTGTAATTTGTTTCAATTCTAGAGTAAACTCACCTTGAACATTAATATCTTTAACTTCAAATACTTGAATGTCATTGGTAGTTACATCAAGTTCAAAGGTGCCTTTTAATTCACCGTTAATATAAAGTTCAAGTTTACGAGGATTATCATTGGAAAATCCTTTTTGTAATTTGACGCTAAAGTCTTTAATACCACCTTGAATGGTCGCTTCGAGTCGCGACTTATCTTGATTTTTCCCACCAAAGGTGATGGCTTTATTATTTAAGGTTTGATCTGTTCTTGAACCATAGATTTTCCAAGTAATTCCATTAATACCTTGATACGTAAAATCATTATAACTGCTAGATGCAGATAGATTATCAAAGGTTTCAGTGTAAGTAACCTCTTCTTGTTGATTTAAAGGCAGCACAATAACTTCAATCGTTTTATGTGCTGTATTACCACTTTTATCTTTCGCTTCATAAATAATCGAATAAGTACCTATTTGATTAACATTAACATCTTTATGAGTAATATAAACCTCAACTTCTCCATCCGTTTCATCAAGGGCTGTGACATTTTCTAAGAAGTCTGGTTCTTCTTCTCCTACAAACAAAATCCAACTCTTTGTACCTGATATTACTGGTGGTGTAACATCTACAATTGGATCTACGGGGTCTACTGGTTCTTCTTCATCGTTATTGTTTTCTTCAATTTTAATTACGGTAAGGAGAAAATCTTTAGTCTTCGTTTCTTTATTGATCGTAACGGTAACTGTTAAAGTAACTTGAAGGTCATCTACTCCTCTTGTAACTTTACCTGTATTTCCCTCGATCTTTATAACTTGGTCATCGCTTGATTTCCAAGTTAAACATGCAGTCTTTACCGCTTCCGATGTTGTTATTAAAGTAACATCTTTCGTAACATGGTTCTTATTATCTCCATCTTGATAAATAATTAATGTTTCATTAAATACTTGTTCAAATAAAGTATTTTTTGGAACACAACTGACTATGATAATACTAAAGACTAAGAGAATAAAAAATACTAATCCTTTTTTCATCATTTTTCACCACAATTATCTTTTTTTGTCGATAAGCACAATAATTTTATCACTTTTTAACGCTTTCATCAATCAAAATAACTAATTTTTCTTTTTTAACAATTTTAATATCCTAGAATACTAACTATTTAATTATATATTAGATATATAGTTAGAAAAGGGAGATAAAATGAGTTTATATGAGGATAAGTTATTTGAGTATGAATATTTAATCGATGGAGTTATCGAAAGATTAAATATCGCAGATTATAAACAAGAGTTTAAAGAAATCGGTAAAGTCGCATTATTAGTTGCCTATAAAACATACGATAGGAACCAGTCTTTAAGTTTTCCTGAATATGCCTTTAACACCATCACCAATCGCTTCGAAAGTGAATTAAAAGCAATTAGTAAATACTTAAATATCAAGTTGGGATTAGAATTATATCAAAATCACCATCTCGCACCTATTATCGAAAAGGAGTTATTAAAGCGAATTGAAATGTCATATTTATTTTTAAGTATTGACCCCATAACTCAACAGATTATCAAGTATTATAATCGTGACTTTTCTTACAAAAAAATCGCTAATAAGTTAAATATAGACCATCATGAAGTTAAAACACGAATTAAAGCATCCATAGATAAAATATATCAACTAGTAAATAAAATCGACTAAGAGTGTCTTAGTCGATTTTTAATTACTCATTCTTTTTATTACCAAGTTTTTCTGGTACATGGAAATAATATCCTTGTTGAATCGCACAATTCATATCTAGCAGGATTTTACTTTCTAAATGATTTTCTACGCACTCAGCGATAATTTCTTTTTGCGAGATTTTAGAAATCGTCATAATCATTTCAATAATCGCTTTATTTTTAGGGTCAGTGATGTTATTAACGAAAGTACCATCAATCTTGATTATATCAAAGTCAATATTACTCAAGATGGATAATGAGGAGTAATCCTTACCAAAATCATCTAATGCGATTAAGAAACCACATTTTTTAAGCGCTTTGATGTGTTTAGTACAGATATCAAGATTATGAACGAAAGTCTTTTCCGATATTTCTACACACACATCTTGCGGATTAATATTCTTCTCGTTACAAGTGTTTACGAAGAAGTCAACCACATCATCCCTTAATAAGGTAGCGGGATTGATGTTTATGGCGACTTTGGTATTTTGATATTCATCATCTTTATTTAACTCGAGATAAGTATCTAACGCTTTATTTATTAAATATTCTTCTAATGAGATGATTATACCTGATTGCGTCGCAATCTCGAAGAAATGATTGGGTGGTATGGGCCCATATTTAGTATCATGCCAACGCGCTAAGGCTTCGATGAAACTTACATTATTAGTTTGGGTATTATAGATTTTTTGGAAATACACTTCAATGGTTTCATTAAGGATGGCTTCGCGTAGTCTAATGGACATTTCAATGTTTTTCGTAAATAATTGGTACATTTTCGGTTCATATTTCTTTACAAGTTTGCCATCACTTTCATCTATATCTTGAACCGCTAGTGATGCGAGGGGAATTAATTGATAAATATCCTCCGTATCAAAAGGATAGCGAGAATAGCCTAGTTTAATAGTTAGTTGTATCGTAGTTTTATCACTGACAAAATAAGGGTTTAAATTCTTTTCTAAACTATCTAAAAACTTTTCTTCTTCTTCGCGACTTTTATTTGTCGCAATTACGACAAATTGATCACCTGAATAGCGCGCAATTAAGGCATCAGGTACTAAACTTTTTAATAAGTCCGCTACATGTTTTAATATTAAATCACCTAAGCTAAATCCATAGTAATCTCTTATACTCGAGAAACGATAGATATCAAAAAAGAAACAAATCGCATTGTTGATTTTATGATTTTCGAGGGCAAGTCTTAGTCCTTTGGTGTTAAGTAAACCTGTAGTA
>JAAZCR010000209.1 GCA_012513195.1 Bacilli bacterium
ACTTTGTAGAATACCCTTGCCGATAATTTTCTCTTCGCCAGTAAAGGGATTATATACATAAATTCTCCCATTACCTGTATCCGCAATATAAACGATGTCATCTTTATCAATATAGATGTCTTGAGGATTGTTAAAACCAGCGTTGAGGATAAATGTTCCTTCATAAGCAGTGGCTGTATTCACTAATTCCCCATAAAGTCCAATAGAGTAAGTTTGATAAGGTATATCTGTAATACTCGCTACTACCTTTGTTGGCTTTCCAATAATGAAAACCAATATTAGACTTATAACAGTGATTAAGAACACATTAATCTTTTTAAACATGGCTCTTTCCTCCTACTTAATACCTGAATGGGCCATGGTATCCATAACTTGCGATTGTAGGATGATAAAGATGATTAAGTTAGGGAGGAACATGATTAAACTTGCAGCTGCCCCAATACCAGCACCTGCGACGGTATTAGATTGTCCCAACAAGGTATTCATGTAGAAGGCAAAGGTTTGGCGTGATTCAACATTGACAAACAACGATGATGTTTCCACATTACCCCAAACTTGTTGGAAAGACAGAATCGCTACAGTTATTAGCGCTGGCTTAATAAGAGGAATAATGATCTTAGTGAAGATATAGAAATCATTGGCACCGTCAACTTTCGCTGCTTCAATCAATTCATCAGGAACATTATCTACAAATTGCTTAATCAAGAAGAGTCCTACTGGAATCGCAATTAAGGGGAGAATATGCGCCCATAAGGTATTGACTATTCCAATTTGACTAATCACGAGGAAACGGGGAATCGTAACAGCAGTAGCGACAAACATCAATGCGGTTTGATTGATTTGGAAAAGTAAATTTTTACCTTTAAACCGTTTTTTTGAAAGTATATAAGCAGCCATCGCTCCAAAGATCACCGAGAAAAAGACTACCGCTAGCGTAACAATAAAGCTATTTAATAAGAACACTACAATTGATTGACCTGAACTCGTCGCTCGGAAAAGATCCCTAAAGTTATCTAAAGTAGGATTAGTTACAAAGAAACGTGGTGGGAACTGAAAGAGTTCATCCATCGGTTTAAACGCTGTGACAAAGATATATAATATCGGTAATCCCATAAAGATACATACGGGGATTAGTATGATATAAAATTTTATTTGGGATTTATGAAATTTTTTGGGATTGAAATTAATGTATTCCATCGCTATCCCCCTTACTCGTCCTTGCTAGATAAGAGTTTTGAGAAGAATTTTGAGAATAACATGATGATAAGCATAAGGATTACCGATAAGGCACTAGCCATTCCTAATTCGGAACGTAAAATGCCATAATCTTCAATATGGTTCAAGATTAATTGCGCTGCGTTTTGCGGAGTCGGGTTTGAACCAGATAACTGTACCCCAATGGCACCAGCACTAAATGTACCAACAATACTCATAACCGCGCCAAATAACATTTGTTTTTTAATAGAAGGAATCGTAATATAGATGATTTCTTGGAATCGATTCCGCATACCGTCGATATAGGCAGCTTCATATAATTCCCGATTAACATTTAATAAACCTGCTAAGAT
>JAAZCR010000210.1 GCA_012513195.1 Bacilli bacterium
ACATTAATTCCATCAATTGGTTCTAATTTTGTATTCATTGGTTCTTTGGAAAAACTATCTTTTGTTTCACTTGGATCGCTAATCACGAATTGAGGTTCGTCCTCTGTCGTAGTAGTTGGTTCAGTTGTCGTTGTTGGTTCATTTGTTGTGGTTTCTTCTGTTGTTACTTGTGATTTTTTACAGCCCACAACAATTAGTAAAAGAATCAAACTAAATAATACGAATATTTTTTTCATACTACCTCCCACATTTCTTGAAAATTATTATCTATTATTATTTAACATCCAACCAAGCGAAGTTAAAACGTAGTTTTGTCTGAGCGTCTACTTGGCAATGAAAATCAATCAGGTATGCTTCTTTTTCCTCATATCTATGATTCTTATAAACTTCTTTCTTTATTTCAATGCTGTTTATATTATCACTTTGGATTAATAAAGTAGAGTTTTTACCAATAATACTTACACTATTGGGTGATATCATTTTTACCGGACATACAGTTATAAATCTTTCCGTAATATGATTATTATGCTTATTAAATAAAAACTCATCTTCGATTATTAAACATGGTTGACTAGCTTGGTAAGTAAAACGTCGAATAAATTGTAGTAAACTTGGATCTTCATAAGCATGGGTTATATTTAACTTCCCACGGATAACATCATGAAGATTTACTTCAAAATTGATTCCGCATTTATCTCTTCCGCTTGCTTGTCCATAACCATTGATAATCGGAACTGAATGTCCATATGAACTACAAGTGAGATAATTATAACGTAAGTTTTCATCAAAATACTGTTTCGTATATTCACCTCTACCAAGATCACTAATCAACGTATCATGCTCAACTTGTAAAATAAATGTGCCTATATCATTATGATTATGTGGTTCACCGTTATGTCCGCCTTTAAAAGCAAACACAATCCGTTTATCATTAAATCTTTTCTTACTAACTAATATTTGCGATTCTTTAAAACAATAATCATACTCATCAAATTTTGGCACTTTTAGGTTTGGTTCATACCATAGAAAATCTCGCACTAGATTTACCCAACGATAATGGCCATCTGTAGTACGGTCTACCATGATCTCAGGTGGTAAAACTAGCGTTTGGTATAACTTCGCGAGATAGTGTGTTAATCCTAATAAATGACTACTTGTTAAATCAGTATCTGAAAATGGTAGGATATAATCATCGATGAGAAAAGCTTTTTGTTGAAAAGTTGCAACCTGTTTAACCTTTTCTATTTGAAAGAGATTAATATGATTATTAGTTCTTCTTTTTAATAAATCTGCAAAATAAACATAGAAACTAAAACCATATTTCCAATACTCATATCCTTCTAGACAAGCACCATCTTCGGGAAATCCGTCAAGGTATCCACCTAAAGTTGCTAGTACCTTAAGTAGAATCGGTGCTAATGCGCTTTCATCGGATATTAAATAAATAGCTGCTGCACCTATCGATCCGGCACAGACGGCAGCCCAATTCATGTCGGTTACTTCCCACCATTTTAACTTCTCTTCAAGCATATATGGTATGAAGATACGTTCATTTATTTCCGTAGTAATGAAGTTGCATAAATCATCATCAATCTTACCACGGAACAGGTAGGTTATTTCAGCAAGCGTAAAAGCCATTTCGCAACTAAACAAGTCAAGTTCTCGTTGAGGATTATATCGTGTATCTTTACATACTTGCTTAATATGAGCTTGTAAAGCCCATAGATACTCAGTACATAATTGAAACAGAACATTTTCTAAATGTGACCGATTATCGGATGATTCATTTATGAGATAAGCGATACTGGCGACTTCTAATCGCAATTGATTGCGAAAGTAATAATCTTGGAATTCTTTGCGCGAACCAGTGCTTTTAAAGATTTGATAGTCGGTATAGCGAAATTGTATTAATGGTTCCCGTTTAAATTGCTCATGTAATTCTAATATGTTATCCACTCTTTTTTTAAAAAGCGGGTGAGTTGCCATCATTTTTATTCTATCGATCCAACCATCACATAAACTAACATTATGGTTAAAAGTCTTCAATCCATTAATTAAAGAACGATAACTAACCATTAGTATCACTCATTCACTTAATCTCATGTTTACATTATAGACTATAGATTGACAATTAATCAAGTTATTTTAGTAAAATATTTTTGTTTTTTCCCATAAATCAACCAAATTTTTCTTAAATATTCGTGAAAAAAAACTTTAATTTAACTTAGATTTACTAAAGATATCTGTGCTTTTCCTAACTAAAATCTGCTAAATATTGACAACTAAAAATCATAATGTTATTCTAAAGTTAATTACTTTATTCTTATTATAACATAAGTTAGTATGATCGTGCTAGTATAGCGGAAATAAACTAAAATTACCAGTTAAATTATATGTGGAGGATTAAAAATGAAAATTGATTTTACCAAAACCCACGTCCGTGATGGTGAAATTCGCTATTGTACTAATGATAAAATTGAGATTAAACTTTACGCTAAAGGTGGAGGACTAGTTATTCCACAAATTAATACTTCTAATCATAGATATGTAATAGGTGATGTAATAGTCAAAGAAGAGCATTCCGTCGCAATGATGTTTCGTTGTTTTTTACCAAATCAAACACATGAGAATATTTTCTTCCGTTTTGGTCTTTTACCAGAATTTAAAACACGCATTTGTCTAGATCTAAACCTTTTAGACTGTTCAACGATTTTTACTAATCGGACACCTGGTACGCTTAAATTAGTAGTTCACGGACAACGAACCAACCGCAATGAAGTTGAACGGTTTGAACTAGGTATTGAAAAAACGTTCCATGATGTTACGCTTAGTTTTGAGAATTTTTATTTAAGCGATGAAATGCCTGAAGAATTCCCTATTCCAGATATTAAACTAGTTGATGAATTTGGACAATGGAAAAGAAAAGATTGGCCTAGTAAAATATATTCGTTCTCACAACTAAAAGATGCACTCCAAAAACATGAAGGTGATGCAAATTATCCTTTCGCAAATTGGAATAAATGGGGTGGCGACAAAACTCGTAAACTTACAGAAGGTACAGGATTCTTTAGAACTTACAAGGATTCTGCTGGTCGCTGGCATCTCGTCGACCCTGATGGATGCGATTATTTTTCTGTTGGACCATGTGGTGTAAATCCTGGAGATGAATGCCGTATCGATCATTTTGAAAAACTCTGTGATTATTTACCTGATGTTGATGATCCTGAATTTAAAGATTTCTATCGTATAGGTGAACGTCAACGTGCCAAATATATGCCAAAAGATTATGCAAAAACCGTTTTCTTTACTGGTATAAATCTCAAACGTGTATACGGAAACAACTGGTATGAAAAATGGGAAGAACTTACATATAATATTTTAAAAAAGTATGGTTTAAATACGATTGGTAATTTTTCTGGAATTATACGAAATAATAGAAATATCCAAATTCCGTATGTACGTCAATTATATGGTTTCCCTACTACGGAAACATTAATATTCCGAGACTTTCCCGATGTCCTTGCACCAGAATACCAACTTAATTCAGAAAAATTTGCATCTCAACTTACTCCATATGTGGATGATCCTTATATGATTGGTTATTTCTTACGAAATGAACCTGAATTTGCCTTTGTAGAAAACATCGCTATTGTAGATGAAGTTTTACATAATCCCGCTCAAACATATTGTCGTTCAGGTTTTATTAAATATTTAAAGGATAAATATCAAACCATCGAACGATTAAATGCAGCTTGGGATTCTGACTTCCATGATTTTGCTGATTTGAATAAACCAATTGAAAAATGTTCCGCGCGTTATCCTAAATCAACACCAGATATTCGTCACTACTCAGCACTTTTAATCAAAGAATATATTCGCATACCTTCGGAATGTTGTCGGAAAGTTGATAAGAACCATCTTAATTTAGGATTACGCTGGGCAACAGCTAATAATCATGATATGATGAGTGGGTGGGAATACTTTGATGTGTTTTCGATAAATTGTTATAGTTTTGATCCTACCAATGACTTGAACTTTGTCGCTAATGCCAAAGTGGATTTACCTATCATGATTGGTGAGTTTCATTGCGGTGCTTTAGACAGAGGTCTACCTGCAACAGGATTGAAAGGTGTAGAAAATCAAGAGGAACGCGGTAAAATGTGGCGTTACTTTGTGGAACGTGTAGCTAGCCATCCTCAAGGAGTGGGAGCACATTGGTTCCAATTTAATGATCAATTCTGTTTAGGAAGATATGATGGCGAGAATTATCAAATTGGACTGGTCGATATTTGCATGCAACCTTATAAAGAACTGATGGAAGCAGTATACGAAACTTCAAAAGTTATTTACGCAGTAAAAAATGGGGAAAGAGCACCTTATGCCACTTTCCCCAAAGCAATACCGATGATTGGTTATTAAGATAATATTCAAAGGAGGATAATATAAAGAAAATGAGAAGAGAGTTCACATTAATTTTACTTCTTATGCTATTAATAATTGTTGCATGCACCAAACGAAGTTCTACAACTACAGAACAAGAAACGACCACATCACAAACAACAACTACCCAACAAACTACTACAACAACAGAACTCGTCGTCGATGAAGATCTCGTCCTCTGGTACAATTTCAATGAAAATACAGGAGATGTTATAAAGGACCTCACTAAAAATGGTAATGATGGTATTGCTTATAATACTACTTGGTATGAAGCATATGATAATAAAGGTGCCCTCGCATTTAATGGCGAAGATAGTTATGTAGAATTACCAAACAACATCCTAAAAGACCTTGATAGTATTACTATAGTTATCGATGCCTTTATTGATCCCGAAAGCGAAATTCCTTTCTGGTTATATACCATTGGTACACATGAAGACGCAGGAGCTTATTCTAATGGAAGTTATCTAGGCTTATTAAATGATAGTTTTAATATACTCCGTGCAAGTGTTACCAAAAGACGCTGGGAAGCTGAACAAAATACTTCTAAAAACAGCAGTGCTTTAAAGGGAGTTTGGACAAAATTCATCTTTACATACAATGGAACACTAGCTACATTGTATGAGTATGATACCTCAGTCGCACGTAATGCTAATGTGACAATCAAACCTAGTGATTTAGGTGAAACAAAGTATAACTATATAGGTAAACCTGCATATCGAGCTGATAATTACTTCAAAGGTTCAATTAAAGATTTTCGAATTTATAAACGTGCTCTTACATTTGATGAAGTAAGACAATTAAGCATTGAAGAAAGTGAAAAGCTAATTCAACTTGATTATGAAGCACTCACTATTGCAAATGCTAATGAAATAACAGAGAAAATAAATCTACCACTCCGTGGTAAATATGGTTCAGTTATTGATTGGAAATCAAGCAATCAAAATTATGTCCGTAATGATGGTAGAGTAACTCGTCCTCCACAAGGTGAAGAAGACAAAAAAGTTACCTTAACTGCCACCATTAAAAACGGCGCTTATCAACTACAAAAAGAATTTGAGGTGATTGTGTTGGCTGAATATAC
>JAAZCR010000211.1 GCA_012513195.1 Bacilli bacterium
GTTTTTCCATAGATAATATTATATACGATTTATATAAATTATTCAAAATAATTTTACAATAATTTCATAACTAATATCTATATCATATTTTTAACCGCATCATTTCCTTAATACTTAATAGTAATTGAAAAACGGACTAACCTTAAGGTGAGTCCATTATCTTACTTTTCTTATCAAATCATAAGGTTCCACTTTGAATGGTAGTTTTATTTTCAAGATTTGGCGTGGATGTCGAGCTGCATCAAGTAAATTAAATGATTCATCATATATAGCATCTATTATTGTGTAGTTTTTCCGCATTTTTGGTCCATAAACTTCAATCTCAACACCTGGTTTAAAGTGATTGCGTTGTTCAATGGTCGCAATTTGCGTATTTTCATCATAATCTAAAACCATGGCTAAGAACTCTTGGGTTGGTGTATCACTCCTAACATTATAAAGTTGTTCTTGATATGTAGGTTTACCTGCTAGTGCACCAGTAGAAGTTAAACGACTCTCTGCTTTGGCTATTTCTTCAACATAAAAGTTAGTAACTTGGAAATGTTCAGGGTCTTCCATAAAGTCATCAATGAGTTTACGATATACACTAACCACCGTCGCAATATAGTGGATAGTTTTCATACGACCTTCAATCTTCAAACTATTCACACCAGCACGAAGTAAATCGGGGATATATTTTACTGCCATTAAGTCTTTAGAACCAAGATTGAAAAAGCTATTTTCTGGTGTTAGTAGTTGATTATTTTTATTATATAACCAATAATTCCACCGACACGAATGAGCACAACCACCACGATTGGCATCACGATCAGTCATGTTATTGCTTAGGGTACAACGTCCTGAATAAGAAACACACATACCACCATGGATAAACACTTCTAAATCAGCCTTAGTTTTTTGGCGAATTTTGGCAATCTCGTCTATCGATAATTCTCGTGCTAATACGACACGGTGGGCGCCAAAGTCGTACCAAAAATTAACAGCTTCAGAGTTTGTAATTGATTGTTGCGTACTTATATGTATTTCCATATTTAAGTTTAAATTCTTAGCGGTAGAAATTATAAACGGATCAGCACAAATAATCGCATCTACACCAATGCTATCAAGTGCTGTTAAATATTCATCTAATCCTCGAAGATTTTCGTTATGAGCGATGATATTAGTCGTAACATAGACTTTTGCCCCATGTTCATGTGCAAACTCAACACCTTCTCTAATATCATCTAGCGTAAAATTGCTGGCGCGAGCTCTCAAACTAAACTCTTTACCACCAATGAAAACAGCATCAGCACCATAGAGGATTGCGACTTTGAGTTTTTCTAAATCACCAGCTGGAGCTAAGAGTTCAGGTTTTTTTAGATTATTTGGAGCCACTGTTTTCATCTCCTTTATAGATGGTTTTCTTAAACAAGAAACCATCATTAAATGGACGAATCCGAGGGATATTCTTCAACAGATTTAGATAATGTTCTTTATTTGATTTATATAATGATGGAGCATCATAATAATCTTTAATAGCTTTCTGGTAAACTTTCACAATTTCTAGTAAAGTATCATCATCTTTAAATAAACCATCTATTCTAATAGCAGTGATGTTATTTTCAATAAAATCATCTAAATAATTAACTGTACATAAATCATACCCAGAAAAAACATGCGTTCCATGTTCATCTTCTAAAATGGGATATTTATCAGTACGATGTTCTTCAATGAGATACAACTCTTGATTGCGAACTTCTTCTAGATTAGCATGCTTTAAAAAACGATAATAATTCGTCAATAAGTCCCGATAGGAATGGAACATATTCATGACACCATGACCTAATACTTCAATTTCTAAACGATGTTTACTTCCGATTAATTTAATATCATCTAAAGTGATTTCTTTAGCTAAACATACTCGTTTAATCCCATAATCAGAAAAGAAGCGCACTGTTTCATAATTTGTTATTAGGGTTTCGGGATTATAAATTAATTTCTCGACAAGGTTATATTTTCTAGCCAACCTTAAAACAGCCAAATCACCAAAGATAATCCCATCGATATCTAATGACAGTATTTCACTTAAATATTCATCAACTTCACTTAAATGATCCTCGTGAATAATTCGATTAAGAGCTATATAGACTTTTTGCTTGCGTTTTTTAACGATGGGAATAATTTCTTTTATATCAGTTAAAGTAAAATTGGCTGCTAATCTTAAACCAAAATGCTGCTCGCCTAAAATAAACGCATCACAATATTCACATCTATCAATAAATTGTTTACTTGTTGGACTTACTACTATCTCTAACATGTTCTTCACCTTTAATGCTCACCGCTATACCATCACCGATATTAAAGAAGTAAGTATCATAACCTTCCATATCTTTTAACCATTCATTGAATGCTTTAATTCTTTGAATTAAACTTCTAGTACGACGATTCTTAATATAATCTTTAAAAAGTAAATCATGGAAAACGACATTATCAATAATAATTAGTCCTCCAGGTTTTACTAATGGCGCATACTTTTCAAAGAAATTTCGATATTGACTCTTAGCTGCATCGATAAACAACATATCATAGTCTACTCTTAATTCTTTAATATCAAGTTCTAATGCATCTTGTTCAATGAGATGGATGCGATTTTCTAAGTTAAATAAAGCGATATTTTTTTTCGCTTCCGCAATCATCAATGGATCACGTTCAATCGTGTCAATATAAATATCATCACTTAAAAGCGCAAAATTTATCGATGAATAACCAATTGCAGTACCGATTTCGAGAATTAGCTTTGCTTGTTTTGTTCTAATTAACATTTTGAGAAAATCTAATCCTGTTTCATCAATAATAGCCACATTATGTTCCTTGGCATATTGTTGAAGTGCGATAATGTTGTCATTTTTTGATTTTTTATTCAAGGATTCAATATATATTGTCCTATTCATAATAACACCTTTATTTATTGGTTATTGACTATAACTTCACCCTTACACATTGGACAGTACTTAATGTCCTTATAATCTTCATAAGGTATTTTAATAAAGCGGTCACAACAGATAAATGCGAATTCCATTAAATCATTTTCATCGAGAAATTCATCGATTCGATATTCAACAATATCAATTTCTACTTCATCTGCATCTAGACTATCAAAGAACTCTTCAATCTTTTCGATATCGACATTTTTGCGGAAAGCAACTTTTTCTGCTTCTTCAAAGGGTATATCAAGTTTTTCTTTTCATAATAATTCTGTAAAAGTCATGAGATTTCCTTGTTCGCTACAATATGGGCAAAAGAAAGCATCATCGACATTTAAGTCTTTTGGATTTATTAAAAAGAATTTACCAAAATGATTGCACTTCATTAAATGATAACCTTCATGATCGGGAATCGGGTTTACGACTGTTGATATGACTTTCATACAACCATCCTTTCACTTAACATAACTATTTTAGCCTATAATAGAAAAAAAGTAAACTAAAAAGGATTTCGTGCCGAAATCCTTCGTATTACTTATCACTATCACCTGATCTGATTTCTGGTGTTGGTACATCAATACCGTAACGACTGTACCCATACTTAAACATATTCAATTGATCGACCCAATCATCAGGGGCATTGAGGGTTACCGCGATTAAGGGAATATTATTTGCTTCAGCATAACTGATTAGCGTTCTACCTGATGCGCGCGTAAACCCTGTTTTCCCTGCCTTAACGTAATCTACTTGTTGCACTAAGCGATTCTTGTGATCAAAGCGATAAGGTATACCTAACTTACTTGTAGTTTCATAGGTTTTTGCACTCGCAATTCTACGGAAAACATCATTTTGCATCGCGTAACGCATAAGTTGGGCTAGTTCGCGTGCAGTTGAATAATTTGGTGATGGTTCACTTAAACCAGATGGATTAGAAAACTTTGTGTTAACTAAACCTAAACTTTGTGCTTTTTGATTCATTAACTTCACAAAATTATCAACATTACCACCGATATACTCAGCGATTGCCCACGCGGCATCATTACCCGACTCGAGGATTAATCCATATAATAAATCCTCTAATGTTAAACTATCACCAGCTTGTAAAGGCAATGATGAAGGTGGTTGATTAGCTGCTTCATTACTTATCGGTACTTGTGCATTTAAATCGCCACTCTCAATAGCAACAATAGCAGTCATAATTTTAGTTAATGAAGCAATTGGTAGTACTTCATCTGCATTTTTAGTAAAGAGAAACTCCCCAGTATCAGCATTCATTAAACTCGCCGCTTGAGCACTGACACTTACTTGTGCAACAGTGATAATGGGTTTTAGAACATAACTAAAAAACAATACTAAACAGATTGATAAACCAATAATCCGTTTCATAACAATCACCACCAATAGTTTCTACGTTTAATGCTCCAATTATTACACCATTCTTATAACAATTTATGGATAAGAAAAAGGGACAGGTAACTGTCCCTAATCTTATTCTTCGTCATCATCATGACAACAACATTCGTCGTCATCATCGTGATGGTGATGACCACAACAACAATCATCATCGTCATCATCATCAAAATCTTCGTCTTCATCATCTTCAAAATCGTCATAGTCTTCATCATCAAAATCTTCGGTTATATAATCACCGAATGTTTCATCGAAGACTCTTTGAAGCATTTCCCATTCTTCATCTGATTCGATTGGTAGTAATTCACCGATGGAACCATCTTCAGCTGGTTCATAAGCGTAACATAAGACTTCTACTTCTTCATCTTCATCTTTTGTTTCGACTGGTACATAGAATACGTAAGATTTGTTGAATTCTTCTGATCTGAAAGCATGGAGAACTTCGCAAAGAATTTCATTGCCGTTCTCATCAAATACAGAAAATAATCTTTCTTCCATTTTTTCACCTCTTTTAAATTTATAAACTATTTAAATAGCTTTGTAGTATTACTACAGCTGCCATTTTATCAATGATTTTTTTGCGTTTTTGACGCGAAAGGTCCGCATTAATCAAGACCTTTTCTGCTTCAAGTGTGGATAAGCGCTCATCCCATAAGACTACTTTTATTTTTAGGGAGTTTTCAAGCATATGCGCAAAGGTTTCGCTAGCCTTCCCTCGTTCACCAATCGTACCATTCATGTTTTTAGGATAACCTAGTACGATTAGTTCTACTTTATATTCTTCCACAATTTCTTTTACTCTATTTAAAGCATGTTTAAATTGGTTTTCTGGAAAGGTAAAGGTCTCTATGCCTTGCGCAGTTAAACCCAAAGCATCACTAATAGCTATACCAAGCGTCTTACTCCCTAAATCTAGTCCTAATATTCTCATTGCTAACATCCTTTTATAATAATACCACGAGGCTAGGTTTATTATACCATTAATTTACTGGATTTAACTAGCATTTTACTTGTTTTTTAAATATTCTGTCACATAATTTAATGCTTTATCCGTGTTTTGAATATTTTTGGCACCTGCTTGGGCGAAATCAGGACGTCCGCCACCACCACCACCGCAGATTTGGGCAAGTTCTTTTACTAAATTACCAGCATGAATACCTTTAGCGACATAATCAGTAGTAACACCAGCCATAAAGATTACTTTATCATCAAGTATATTAGCTAATACAACTACAGCACTCTTAAGCTTATCTTTAAAGTTATCAACCATGTTTCGTAATGCATTAATCTCTATATTTTTAACTACCGCAGTTAAAACATTATAACCATTGATGACTTGTGATTTGTTCAAAAGTTCATTTGCTTCAATATTAGCAAGTTTATTATGTAAACTTTCTAATTCTTTTTCTTGTTGTCTGTGTTCAGCTACTAATGTTTGTACCTTTTGGACGACTTCACTAGGTGTACCTTTGACTAATTGCGCTATGGTGTCAACTTTATCGACGAACTCATTTAAATATTCTATCGCTTTAAGGCTAGTAACTGCTTCAATCCGTCTTACACCAGCACCAATACCACCTTCTGAAACTACTTTAAACAGCCCAATTTCAGCGGTATTCTTGACATGGCAGCCACCACATAGTTCTTTTGAATAATCCTCACAGCTTACTACCCGAACAACATCACCATATTTTTCTGTGAATAAGGCTACTGCACCTTGTTTCTTCGCATCATCAAGGCTCATATATTTATACGTAACTTTTAAGCCACTCGCAATCTTTTCGTTTACGATTCTTTCGATTTCTAACAGTTCTTCTTTTGTCACTGGAGCGAAATGCGTGAAGTCAAATCTTAAACGATCACTTGAAACTTCAGAACCAGCTTGGTTAACGTGATTACCTAAAACTGTTTTTAAAGCTTTATGTAATAGATGGGTAGCAGTATGGTTACGTTCAGTTAAAATACGCGCAAGTTTATCAACTTTAAGGGTAAAAGTATCCCCAACGCGAATTACACCTGATTTTACCAAGCAATGATGAAGGTTTTGCTTATTAGGAGCAGTGGATACATCTTCAACTTCTATATAAGCCTTATCGTTACTAATAGTACCTTTATCAGCTACTTGTCCCCCACTTGTCGCATAAAATGGAGTTTTATCAAAAATGAGTTGGACATGCATGCCTTCCGTAGCTTCTTCAAGTAATTTATCACCTTGCACAATCGCAAGTAACTTCGCTTCAGTTTCTAGCACTTCATAACCGATAAATTCACTTGGCACGGTTATATCCATCAGCGTTTTATTTTGAGACTGCATTGATTGCACTTCTTCTCGTGCTTCCCTTGCTCTACGTCTTTGTTCTTCTAATAAAGCTTTAAACCCTTCTACATCGACAGTAAAGTCCTTTTCTTCCGCATATTCAATCGTAAGTTCAATGGGGAAACCAAAAGTATCATAGAGTTTAAAAGCTGTTTTCCCATCAATAACTTTATCTTGACTGTTATTCATGACGTTATATAGGATGGTTAACCCTTCATCTAATGTTTCATGGAAGCGCGTTTCTTCTTTTTCTAGTATAGTTTGGATATAACCTGTGTTAGCGGTTATTTCTGGATAATAGTCTTCCATAATCTTAGCGACTACAGGGACTAAATATTTCATAAATGGTTCTTTAATATCTAATTTTAATGCATACTTAACAGCGCGGCGAATTAATCGTCTGATGACATAACCGCGACCTTCATTAGATGGTAAAGCACCATCATTAATCGCAAAGATACATGCACGGATATGGTCAGCGATAACACGGAAACTAATATCTAATTCCGCATTTTCCCGATATTTTTTCCCTGATATCCGTTCTACTTCATTGATAATTGGTAAGAAAAGATCAGTATCGTAGTTAGTTTCAACTTCTTGGATTACGGAAGCCATCCGTTCTAATCCCATGCCAGTATCAATATTCTTACTTGGTAATTCAGGGTATTCAGAGCGCGCTAATCCTTCTTTAGCGTTATATTGTGAGAAGACCAAGTTCCAAATTTCTAAATAACGTTCGTTTTCCCCACCAGGATAGAGTTCTTCTTGTGGTGTATCATAATTAAACGCAGGTCCACGATCATAGAAGATTTCTGTATTAGGACCACAAGGTCCCTCGCCAATCTCCCAGAAGTTATCTTCTAATCTCACAATATGAGTAGGATCCATACCTACTTCAACCCATAATTGGAAAGCTTCATCATCATCTTTATAAATAGTAGCATATAAACGATCTTTATCAAAAGCAAACCATTCATCGCTTGTTAATAGTTCCCAAGCAAATTTAATCGCTTCTTTTTTGAAATAATCACCGATGGAGAAATTACCTAACATTTCAAAGAAAGTATGGTGACGTGCGGTCTTACCTACATTTTCAATATCATTAGTACGAATCGATTTTTGACTATTGGTAATCCTGCGATTTTCTGGAATGAGCCGACCATCAAAATACTTCTTTAATGTCGCGACACCTGAGTTTATCCATAATAAGGTCGGATCATCGACAGGAATTAATGATTGGCTAGGATATACTTGATGATTTTTAGATTTAAAGAACTCGAGAAACATACGACGAATCTGAGAACCAGTCAGTTTTTTCATTATTTCTACCTCCTTAACTTAATTGCTTGATCTAATAAAAAAACCCTTACTGTAAACAGTAAGGGACGTTGTCAAAACGCGGTACCACCCTAATTCTAGATAAAAATCTAGCACCTCTACAGTTATAACGGAACTACCGGTTGGGTTACAACACTCGAGAGTGGCTTCGACTATCCTAGAATGAAATCCCTCTCAGCCTAGGGGACTTCTCTCTGTGAATCATTAGATAATCTACTCTTCTCTCTCAACGTTCGGTATGAACTTAACATATATTGTATTATATCTAATATTATCCATCATTTCAACTATTATTATGTAAAAGTTTATTTCTATTTCTTGCTTTTCGGAACCTTATATATATCTTAATATACTTTATTATTAACATAATAATGGAAAGAAGAGGAATCGCAAAAACCATTCCTAAGAAACCAAAATAATGACCAAACACTATAAAGGAAAGAATTATCCATAAAGGATGACAGGAAATTGATTTGCTTTGGATGTAGGGGGTAACAATATTAGATTCAACTAACTGTACTATAACAACTACAAGTACAGCCATCAATGCCAGTCGCCATGATTTTGTTAATGCAAATAAAAAGGCAGGTACTCCCCCAATATAGTTTCCAATAAGAGGAATCGCATTGGTATACCCAACGATAAAGCCAAATAAGACGGGATATTTCAAACCAATTAAGTAAAAACCGAGAGAACTGGCGATGGACATTAAATTCATGACAAGAATTAAACCGCGAAAATAGTTACCCACTCCTTCATCAGCATCGCGAAGAAAATGGTATAAGAGTTTTTGGTTTTTTCTTATCAAGTATTTTTTAATACTAATCTTAATATTATTGTAATCATAGAGAAAATAATAGGCAATTATCGGTGTTAAGAAAATCACACTAAAGGAATCTAGGATACGATTTAAATGTTCAAAACGAAACCTAAATTTCGCAAAGTAAGATGAAATCCATTTCTCTAAATCATCCAAATTAAAACGATACTTCTCTGGTACAAAGTGGAGTTTCTCCCATAAATTGTCAATAAAATTTTGGAGTGATTTATATAACTCAGGTATTTGTTTTTCTAACTCACTAATCTGACTATAAACGATGGGAATAAGACTGGAAATAATATACACTAATAAGATTATAAAAGTAACAAAAACCAATAGGACCGCAAGAACTCGATTTATGCCTTGTTCCTCAATTTTATCAACGACTGTATGAAGTAAATACGCAATAAAAAAACCAAAAATAAAGGGATAAAAGAGTTGAATAATTTTCATTATTAACCGAAATATGATTGGTAACGCTAGATTACCCAGAATTACAACAGTAAAGATTCCGAATAGTATGGCTAAGATGTAAATTAACTTGAGTTCGCGTTTACTAATCATAATATCACCTTATGTATATATCTATTATATGCATCTTAACCATATAATATAAAAACTACACCAGTTCGTCTGGTGTAGTTAAAAGATTTCCCGTATTTTTCGGAATGTTTTACTATTATGTTTCATCATTTTTTTCATTTCTTTTGCGAGTTCTTCTTGATGCTCAAGCATTTTTTGGACTGCTAAAGTGCCTAATACACCTATAACAATGTAAGTTAGTTGTTTCAAGTTATCACCTCAGTCTTATTGTTCACCAGATATCAAAAAAATATAAATACTATTTCTTGCCAAATACTTACTCAAGAAAATCATAAGGTGATAACTTCTTTATAGGTTTATAAATAAACTTATAGTCATCAATAGTTATGATGCGTCGATTAAAGCGCATTTGTAATCGCTCTATTAAGGTAGTTTGGCGCATGATTTCTTGATCATTTTGGATAGCTAACTTATATGCATCAGGGTCACCAAGGAGTATTAGCGATTTTTTCGCTCTAGTAACGGCAGTATATAAAAGGTTCTTTCTTAACATGATATAGTAACTTTTCGATAATAATACGATTACGATATCAAACTCACTACCTTGCGCTTTATGAATCGATATACAATAAGCCAAGGATAAATCATTTAGATCATTTTCGGTTAAATCAACGATATTACCATCAAAATCAACTGTTAACCTAACGTCATCATCACGACTTTCCTCGTCATAAATATCTTTAATAAAGCCGATATCACCATTCATGATATTTAAATCGGGACGGTTAACTAATTGGATTACTTTATCACCTGTGCGAAATACTTTATTTAAATACTTAAACTCCTTAATATCTCCGCTCTTAGGATTCAACCATTCTTGGAGATAACTATTGATGTTATCGATACCAAGATTACCTTTATACATTGGTGCTAAGACTTGGATTTCTTCTAATGTATATGCTTTATCTAAAGCATTTTCCATGATGAACTTCAAATTTTTTAATAATGTATCATTACTACAAATAATAAAGTTACGGTCCTTTTGCTTAATTAATAAATCTTTCGAAATAATTTGCTTATTAATATCATGAGCTAGACTAACAATGGATGAACCCTCACCTTGTCTATGTACTTTATCAAGTTTAATAATCGGTACTACTCCACTCGTGATTATATCTTTTAAAACATTTCCTGGTCCTACCGATGGTAGTTGATCCACATCCCCAACAATGATCATCTTCACATGATTTCGTAGAGATTTAAGGAGTTGACTCATCAACACGACATCAATCATTGATGCCTCATCAATGACGATAACATCGCAATCTAAAGGATTATGCTCATTAAAGGTGAATTCACCTGATAATTGATAACCTAATAATCGATGGATTGTTTGCGCTGGATAATTAGTCGTTTCATTCAATCTTTTCGCTGCTCTTCCCGTAGGAGCAACTAACGCAATGGATTTTTTGCCAAAGAGTTTACGATAAGCCCGTAAAA
>JAAZCR010000212.1 GCA_012513195.1 Bacilli bacterium
AATTAATCCTGATGCCTTAAGTATTGCGGCCAGTTTAGATGTTGAGCGAAGAACGAAAGGTCCTCGTAGTCTCTTACATGGAATACCAGTCATCCTGAAAGACAATATCGACACTTGTGATAAAATGCATACTTCCGCTGGAAGTTTAGTGCTAAAAGATTCCTATGCTAGGCGTGATGCTTATGTCACCAGACTTTTAAGAGAAGCAGGTGCCATCATCTTAGGCAAGGCAAATATGACAGAATGGGCGAACTTTATGACCTATAATATGCCCAATGGTTATAGTTCGCGTGGTGGTCAGGTTTTAAATCCTTATGGACCTGGTAGATTTGATGTTGGTGGGTCTTCTAGTGGTAGTGCTGTAGCTGTTAGTGCCAACCTAAGTACTGTAGCTTTAGGTACAGAGACTTCTGGTTCCATCTTAAGTCCTGCTAGTCAAAACTCTTGTGTGGGACTGAAACCAACCATTGGTTTAATTAGTCGCTGTGGTGTGATACCGATTTCCCATACCCAAGATACTGTTGGACCAATTACGCGCTGTGTTACTGATGCAGCGATACTCATGAATTATTTAGTTAAACCCGACATTGATGATTCCGTCACCTTAACTAATCCTAATGAAAGTCTTAATTATTTGAACTATTTAGACCGTGATGGTCTAAAAGGGGTAAGATTAGGGATTTGTCGGAAGAAGTATTTTGATTATTTAAATGAAGAAAAACGTCATATCATGGATAAAGCGATAAAAGTAATCGAAGAACTTGGTGGTATTACGAAGGATGTCGTTATTCCTAGTTTAAATGCGAACTGGAACATAAATGTTCTCTTATATGAATTTAAGAATGGGATTAACTATTATTTAAGCACCATTGACCCTTCATTAGGTGTTAGAACCTTGCAAGACGTGATTAGAATTAATGAAGAAAATCAAGAAACGCATCTTAAATATGGTCAAACCATTCTTATCGAAGCGGAACAAACTTCGGGTACATTAACTGACCCTGAATATTTAAATAGTCTGCAACATGATATCTATTATGCGAAAGAACAAGGAATTGATAAGTTATTAAAAGAAGAAAACCTAGATGTCTTAGTTTTCCCTAATAACTATGGGGCAGCTATTCCTGCCAAAGCAGGATACCCATCAATAACTGTGCCAGCAGGATATACAAGTGAAGGGGAGCCCGTGGGGATCACCTTTACTGGACCAGCTTTTAGTGAACCGTTACTTTTTAGAGTGGCTTATGCCTTTGAACAAGCAACGCTCCATCGCGAAGCACCAAAATTAGGTGAGTAGAATAGAAAAGTGACTACTTATTCGGTAGTCACTTTTTTAAATTCTTCAAAAAAGCGATCAAACGCTTCATGTTCTAATAAAATGAACCGTTCTTGCGTTTCAGTAGATTGAATAAAGGCTTCATATGTGAAAGCGTCTAGTTGTTTGATACTTAATTCTTTAATGGAATCTAAATCTATAACTCGATTGAACTTTTTACCATCACTTAAGATTAACTCATTACTTGTTATAACATATAAGAACATTTTATTGTTTACCCTATTTAAGGCCAATCCTTTATATAATATATTGTCTTCATCTAATTTGTGCTTTTTGATAATTTTCTTTAATAACTCTGTATGTACACGCACTCATTACCATCCTTTCTTTACTACATCATATGATAGAGACTTGCGAAATATTTAGTTTATTGATGCTTTATTGATATATAGGGATAATTATTATATAATATAATTATTGAATAGTGAAAACGCTTACTTTAGGAGGATAAAGTGAAAACGATAGTTATTGATGGAAATAGTTTATCACTCGAAGATTTTATCGAAGTTGTGCGTTTCAAAGCTAAAGTAATTATTAGTGATGAAGCAAAAGACAGAATTACTAAATGTCGCACTTATCTTGAAGAACTCATCAATCGCGATAATATCATCTATGGTGTTAATACAGGATTTGGAAAACTATCACAAATTAAAATCAATTTATCAGACATGACAAAGTTACAAGAAAACCTTCTAAAGAGCCACGCCTGTGGTGTGGGTAATTATCTTGATGAGGAAACAACTAGAGGGATTATGCTTCTTAGGATAAATGCCTTATCTAAAGGTTATTCAGGGATAAGATTAGAAGTAATTGAAAGATTGGTATTCTATTTAAATGAAGATATTTTACCACTAATTCCAGAAAAAGGGTCTTTGGGGGCTAGTGGTGATTTGGCGC
>JAAZCR010000213.1 GCA_012513195.1 Bacilli bacterium
ATTTAAGATGAAGGAATAATGGCCAAAAGGACGATCTTTTTTAAATGAAAGATACTGACTGATGATATCCATCCCACCCGTGGATGCACCTACTTTTAAAGTGATCCCAACGCCGATTCCCGTGATTGTTCCTCCTAATAACGCACTAAGCATTAAGTCATTATGAAGTCCTTGTTCAGATAAAATCTCAGGAACGGGTAAGATAGCTAAGGTAATCATCCCATTTAGTACTGCCAGAAAACTTAAGAAAGTGAACCTTTTACCTAACGATTGAAAACCTAAATAGAAGACCGGAATATTGATAATAAACCAAATAATCCCGACACCTAAATCATAAGAGAGAAAACTACCAAATGTATTATAAATAATACCATAGATAATTTGGGCAATTCCAGTAAAACCACCAGTTTTTAATTTGGCGGGGATAATAAACCATTTAATACCTAAAGAATAAAGGGTTGAACCAACTAAAGTTACTAATATATTAATAAGCTTTTTATTATCACGATATTTAAGTAATTCCTTCATGCAGTGCACCTCGATAATCTATCTTCGACTCTCAATTATAACACTTTTTCCCTTGATTTTGAAACATTTTTCATAAAAAGAGCACTTGGCTTACCAAGTGCTTATTTGATGATTTCTGGTTCGGGATATTTTACACCAAAGGTTTCGACAGTTACGCGTTTCATTACTTGTGGTTGGATTGGACGGTCGTTATGGTCTGTCTCCACTTTCGCGATTTTATCTACAACATCCAATCCTTCAATAACCTTACCAAAAGCAGCGTAATGACCATCTAAATGGGGCGATGCTTCATGCATAATAAAGAATTGACTACCCGCACTATCAGGATGATAACTGCGCGCCATTGATATCACCCCAGGAGTATGTTTTAAATCATTCTTAAAGTTATTGGCTGTAAACTCACCTTTAATCCGATACCCTGGTCCGCCTGTACCTGTGCCATAAGGACAGCCACCTTGAATCACAAAGCCTTCGATAACACGATGGAAAATGAGTCCATCATAAAAATTATTCTTTACCAAACTGATAAAGTTATTGACGGTGTTAGGCGCAATATCTGGATAAAGTTCAATTTTAATGATATCTTGATTTTCCATTTCAATTGTCACAATGGGATTTGGCATTTTCTTACCTCACTTATTCTAGAGTAAACCTTTTGCCAACTTCAAAGGGATGTTTCCCGTTCAAAATATCTTTTAAAGACTGCCTTGTTTTCCCTTCGAGTTGTACTTCTAATAGTTTAATCGCTGTATCATCGCTAGTGTGAACTACCACACCATCTTTCATTAGCGCAATGATTTCCCCTGGTAACCCTTCTCTTAATGTTTCCTGCTTACTTGCTTTATAAACCTTAATGCGTTTTCCATCTAATATTGTATATGCACCAGGAAATGGCGAAAGTCCCCGTATTTGATTATATACATTTTTTCCCGATTTGTCCCATCTAATGATTTCATCCACTGGTTTAATGTTATAAGCGTAAGTAGCCTCGGCAGGATTCTGTTTAATAGGAGTAATTTTTTTCGCAAAGATTAATGGTAGAGTGTCCATGAGAAGTTCCGCGCCAAGTTTACTTAATTTATCATGGAGACTTCCCACATCATCATCTTCTATAATCGCAATTTCTCTTTGTGCGATAATATCCCCTTCATCCATCTTTTCCGACATATACATTATCGTAATACCTGTTTTTTCTTCTCCCTCAATAATCGCTTTATGGATGGGAGCACCACCGCGATATTTTGGAAGTAACGAAGCATGAACATTAATGGCTTTATATGGTGGTGTTTCTAATAAGATTTTGGGGATAATTTGCCCATAAGCACAGGTCACAATAAGATCTGGTTCCCAAGCTAAGATTGGTTCGTAATCAAGTTTTATCTTATCTGGTTGAAAGACAGGAATATTATACTTTTCCGCTACCACTTTAACTGGTGGTGGGGTAAGGATTTGTTTTCTTCCGACTGGTTTATCGGGTTGAGTTACTACCCCTACGACTTCATAGGGACTATGGATTAAGGCTTCTAAAACATTTACCGCAAATTCTGGTGTGCCCATAAATACAATACGCATGATATCAACTCCTACATGATAAAGGTGGGATAACGATCGATGATGACATTGATGGGACTATCTTGATAACTAGTTAAAATGTGTTCTAAACTTTCAGCTAATTTGCTTTCTTGTTTAAATTTAATGATGATTTGGGTGGAATATAGATTATTAAGTCTTTTAACTTGCGGTACGACTGGGCCTAAAATTACTGTTTCATTGGATAATTGACTTTTCAAGTAATTAACGATTTTATTTCCTTCTTTTAAGGTATCTTGGAAGATCTCACTTTGAACGATAATTTTAGTTAAGTAATAATAAGGTGAATACTTTCCTAATTTACGGACCTTCATTTCTTGGTTAAAGAAGGCTAAATAGTTATGTTCAGCTGCAAGTTTAATCGCATAATGTTCAGGATTATAGGTTTGAATGATGACCTCACTATTTTCCTTATGCCGTCCTGCCCGTCCAGCGACTTGCATGATTAGTTGGAAGGTCTTTTCACTAGCGCGAAAATCGGGTAATCGCAAACTAATATCCGCTAACAATACCCCGACTAAGGTTACATCTTCAAAGTCCAACCCTTTCGCAATCATCTGTGTTCCTAATAATATATCTGCTTGTTTTTCTTTAAATAACTTGATGATGCGATCATGATCACCTTTGTTGCTGGTGGTATCGACATCCATTCGAATGATGCGGGCATCGGGGAAGGTCTTGATTAACTCTTCTTCTACTTTTTGCGTACCATACCCAAAGCCCTTAATGTGTTTACTTTTACATTTCGGACATTCGGTAACGACGGGCATTTCAAAGCCACAGTAGTGGCACTTTAAGCGTTTCGAGGTTTTATGATATGTTAAGGAGATGTCACAGTTCTGACACATGACTGTATAACCGCAACTGCGGCATAATAAGAAATTCTCATAACCGCGGCGATTCAATAACAGTATTACTTGTTCATGTTTATTTAAACGGTCAGTGATTGCTTCTTTTAAACATTCCGAAAAAATACTAAGGTTACCCCGCTTAAATTCGTTTGTCATATTGACAATGGTAGCTTTAGGTAGTCTAGTTAAAGTCGCACGTTTAGGAAGTTCTAGCAAAGTATAGACCTTTTTAATAGCCCTTGCATAAGATTCCAAACTCGGAGTAGCACTACCTAAAACTAAGGTAGCGTTATAAGTTTTGGCCCTAATCTTGGCAATTTCCACCGCATGGTATTTTGGCATTTCATCCTGTTTATATGTTAACTCATGTTCTTCATCGATGATGATGACACCAAGGTTCGTAAAAGGTGCAAATATCGCGCTTCTTGCCCCGACGACAATCTTTACCTCTTTATTTCTAATCTTGCGCCATTCATCATATTTTTCTCCCAAAGATAAGCCACTATGTAGTACAGCCACAAGATTACCGAAACGTTGTTTAAATAGTTGGACAATTTGGGGTGTTAACGATATTTCGGGAACAAGCATGATAGCTTCTTTACCGAGTCTTACTACTTCCTCAATTACATGTAAATAGACTTCGGTTTTGCCACTACCAGTAACACCATGCAGTAAAAAGATTTCCCCTGATTCATTTACAATACTATTCTTTATCGCATTAAAGGCTTTTAATTGATCGAGATTTAACTTGTGTTTATAGCGTTCCTCATAGATATCTGCATATGGCGTGCGATATACTTCTTCTTTTATTTCTTTTATAATACCTTTTTGAACTAATGACTTCAGGGTTTGTGGTGAAACTTTCAATAATTTAATGAGGTCGCTCTTCTTTAAGCGACCATTCATTTTAAGTTCCTCGATTACTTGTTTTTGTTTAGTCCCTATGACATCAACTTCTTTAATTAATTCTAAATATGTGTCATACTTAACATTTAATTTATCTTTAACTTCATAAACTAAATCAACTTCATTACTTGCGATCGCTTGTTTTACATACTTATAATCTTCTTTTTGGATTACATCAATATTTATGACATCTTTATTTTGAAAATATGGGGCTAGATGTTCATTTAAATCAGTTGTTAATTTAACTAGTTTCTTTTCATACCGTGCTTTAATGGCACTAGGTAACATCGCTTGAATACAACTAATTAAGAAACTAGAAGTATCCCTACTCATAGTAAACGCCAAGTCGATTAGTTCAGGGGTTAGGCTTGGCGTTATATCTAATATATCGCTGATTGGTTTTAGTTCTTGGGGGACAGTAGCATCATTGTCAAGGCTTATGACATAACCCATAACTTCACGCATACCAAAAGGCACCTTGACCCGCATCCCTACTTCAATAACATCTTCAAGATAAGACGGGACAAGATAACTAAAAGGTTTATTCACATTTTTGACTTTAACATCAACAATCACATTCGCAATCATGTTAATCCCCCCTAATTGATAAAAAAACCTTGAATGGTGGAAGTTCAAGATTTTAAAATTTGATGTTTAGTTTTCCTTCGACGATTTCTTCTAACGCTTGCCCCACTGATTTGACGCATTTAGGATTTTCTACACGAACTGGGTCTCCTTGGTCAATTTGTTTTGCCCGTTTCGCACTGATAATTACTAACTTGTACTTCGAAGGTACAATATCTAATAATTTATCAATGGATGGATAGCGCATAGAATTATTCCACCTCCAACTCCAACATCTTCATATATTTTTGAATAGTTCTTTCCGTACGAGCATGTTCAGCTCGAATAATCGCCATAATGCGGTCAGCCGCATTTTCAACCGTATCATTTACGACGATATAGTCGTATTTATAAGCCATATGGATTTCCCGCTCAGCTTTTTCCATGCGTTGATTGATAACTTCCTCAGGCTCCGTTGCCCGCTTCATGAGTCGTTCTCTTAAAGCCTGTCTTGATGGTGGCGCAATGAAAATGAAAACCGCATCAGGCATTTTTTCTCTAACCTGGAGCGCTCCTTGAACCTCAATTTCAAGTACGACTTCCTTACCTTTTGCGAGTGATTCTTCCACATAATCGAGCGGTGTCCCATAATAATTACCCACAAATTCAGCATACTCAAGGAACTTACCTTCCTTGATTCGTTGTTCGAATTCTTCCCGACTAACGAAATAATAATCTACTCCATCTTTTTCACCCTCGCGTGGTGGTCGGGTTGTCATAGAGACAGAGTATTCGAGATTATGTTTACCTAGCTCAAATAAGGCTTTTCGTACTGTACCTTTTCCTACTCCAGATGGTCCCGATATGACGATTAACAGACCTCTTTCATTTAGTTTCATAGTTGTTACTTCCCTTCGCACATTCGCATTATTTTTTATCTATTATCTATATTATCATAACACCTTTTTAAAATTTTTTTAAGTATTTTTACTTACTTTTTTAAAGATTTTATTTTTTATATTTCTACATTATTTATTATTCTATCCTTTATCTATAGTTACATGAAAAATCTTGTCATTTCAATAATTTATCGTTTAATTACTTAGAATAATAAATAGTTTGAACTATATACGCTAATCATGATAAAATGATGTGAGGAAAACAACTGAAAAGAGTGAGAACAATGTCATTTGATGGAATATTCACCCATTACATGGTCAAAGAACTAAATGAATATCTTCTTAATGGTCGGATAAATAAGATTTATCAAGTATCGAATTATGAACTACTGTTTGTGATTCGCTCAAAAGAAACCTATAAACTTTTAATTTCCATTGACCCTAAATACGCCCGCATCCATATCACAGAAATGGATTATGAAACGCCAAGTGAACCCCCAATGTTTTGTATGTTACTAAGAAAACATCTTGAAGGTGGTTTAATCGAAACAATTACGCAAATTGGTAATGATCGCATCATTGAAATTCGGATAAGTAACCTTAATGAAATAGGTGACCGTGTTTATAAGAAACTCATGGTTGAAATTATGGGTAAACACTCCAATATCATCTTAGTTAATGAAGAAACTAACCTAATTATTGATGCGGTAAAACGAATATCTCCCTTTTTAAATAGTTACCGTACCATTCAACCAGGGGCAGAATATATTCTTCCACCTAGTCAAAATAAAGTCAACTTCTTTAATGGTACCGAAGTAGACTTTAATCGGTTTGCAGCGGAATCAGATAATCTATCTAGACAATTAATCGATTACTTTGAAGGATTAAGTCCTTTATCAAGTCAAGAATTACTTCATGATGCCATCTTAACTGAAGCTGGTATCTATCATGCATATAAGAAGTTTATCAAGAGATTAGAGACAGAATATCAACCTACGATGATTATTACACCAAAAAAGGATTACTTTTACGTAATTGATTTAAAACACATTGAAGGAAAACGAAAGCATTATCCTACCTTAGGTAGTTTATTAGATCGGTTTTACTTTGATAAAGAGAATCAAGAACGCATTAAGCAACAGACCCAAGATTTAGAAAAATTCATCAAAAACGAATATGAAAAGAATAAAAATAAACTTAATAACCTGACAACGGACCTTGAATTAGCCCAACAAGCCTTAAACTTTCGAAAAATAGGCGACCTAATATTAACTTATGCTTATTCAATCACACCAGGTCAATCAATTGTTAGAGTTCTTGATTACGAAACGAATGAAGAAGTCGAAATCGAACTTGAACCTAACTTAACTCCTGTTGAAAATGCCAATCGGTATTATGCCAAGTATCAAAAAGCAAAAAGTGCCATGGTTCACATCACCGAACAGATTGAAAGCACAAAAGAAGAAATCGCTTATTTCGAACTTCTGCTCGAACAAATCAAGAATGCTTCTTTAACAGACGCTCTAGAAATAAGACAAGAATTAGAACTATTGGGATACTTAAAACCGCAAGTTACCAAAATCAGGAAAGCGAAAAAACCCCAATATGAGAAATACCTTATTGATGGCGTGTAAATCTTAGTCGGTAAAAACAATATCCAAAACGAATACATCACCCATAAAGTTGCTTCCCGTAACGATTACTTCGTTCATGTTAAGGATATGCCAGGAAGTCACGTCATTATCCGTAATGTCACAGAATTAACTGAAAATGTTTTGCGGGCTGCGGCTCAACTCGCTAGTTACTACTCAAAAGCCCGGAAGTCTTCTTCAGTACCGGTTGATTATACGTTAGTTAAACATGTTAAGAAAGTTCCAGGTAGTAAATTGGGTTTTGTGACTTATGATCGTAATAAAACAATTTATATTGACCCTGATGAAGATTTTATCCATAAACTTAGAATGAAGAATAAAGTTTAACCTTTATTCTTCATTTTTCTTTATAGGTAAAAATTTGACAACGCAAATTTCGTCATCTTTCTACTAATTTCGCGCAATAATCACCATAATAATATTGAGCGAAATGGAGGGAGAAAGATGCGAAGTGCGCATTTGTTAGAAGGAATAGAGTTAATCTATAAAAGCCCCAATTATCATGAAGATATTGAAATCAGGTATTTGAGTGAGAATACCAACGATATAAAACCAAATACCTGTTTTATCTGTATAAAAGGTAGTAAAGTCGATTCCCATGAATTAATAAATAATCTATCTAATGATGTAGTCTTAATCATCGCTACACGAGAACTCCAAACTTCCATCCCTTATGTAATTGTCAAAGATACTTTAGAAATCATTCCCCTTTTGGCCACTAGGTTTTATCATCATCCTAGTAAAAAGCTAAATCTAATTGGCGTAACGGGTACGGATGGTAAAACAACAACGGCTCTCATCATAAAACAACTCCTTGACCACTTTACGCCATGTGCCTATATCGGTACCAATGGCTTTAAATATTTAAAGCATGACTATGAAACCACCCTCACCACCCCGAAATCACTCTCCTTAAATAAGTATCTATCAAAGTTAGTTGAAGAAAATATCGATTATGTAAGTTTAGAAGTATCTAGTCAAGGGTTAGATACGCACCGCGTTGATCATCTCCACTTTAAAGTAGCCATCTTTACTAACCTCAACCATGAACATTTAGACTTTCATGAAACCATCGAAAAGTATTTCTCCGCAAAAGCTAAACTGTTCCAAATGTTAGATAAAAATGCTTATGCCATCATCAATTTAGATTCACCGTTTGCTGATGATTTAATTAAATTAACTAAAGGAAAAGTTATCACTTATGGTAAGAATCTCAACAGCGATTATTGGATAACGAACATAAGACCAGATTTCCCTAATACTTATTTTGATTTAATCGTGAAAGATAAAGCTTATACTAATATTAGTTTATCCTTATTTGGTGATTATAATGTTTACAATGCGGTCGCGAGTTTAGCTTGTCTTGATAGTTTAGGATTTGAATTAACAGAAATAATTCCATATTTAAAGAACATTAAAAACATCGAAGGGCGTATGGTAAATCTTGAATTAGGACAACCCTTTAAAGTGATTGTGGACTTTGCGCATACACCTTATGC
>JAAZCR010000214.1 GCA_012513195.1 Bacilli bacterium
AATTTAAGGTATTAATTGCTTGCGCTTCTTGAGCAAAAATATAGTTTTGCCAGTCCTTATTGGCGGGATTCATAATTAATAGCCGTGAAGTTTGCCAATTTGAAGGTAAGCCATGATAATCGATATTTTTGCCTTCAGCATCAATATATAGACCCCAGTCAAGATTTACACCATCCGCTTCAGGGTTATCATAGGTACCAAATAACAAGTTATAATTCATGGCCATTATGTTCCGATTGTGCGCTTCATCGATATAACCTTGAACAGTCGAAAGATAAACATCGCGATTACTTAATTCTTGCCACTTTTCAAGCGGTTTACCATCTTTTATTGGTAATGGCATATGATGCTTCCATTGCCAATCATAAAATTGGAGTCCGTTGATATGATACTTAGTTAACTCATCAAGTGTTGATTCAATCATTGTAAGTGGCTTAGAACCATAACTAACTAAGTAACCATAACGAGGAAACTTTGACCAATCACTAGATACATCAATAGCACTAGTTCGCTCATCAACAATTGTTTCATCTTTGAGGAAATTAGCCTCTAATACATAACCCGTAAAATCAGGACTAGGTGCTGTAAAAGTAAATTTTAACTGTGTTTTTTCCTTAACGTCTAAAGATACTTCTTGATTCTCACTTAAATAGATCGTATATCCTAAATATTTTAAACGAATATTAACATATCCTGTTTGTATTTGGTCTGTATTATTATGTAAATCAACATAAACCGAAATAACTTCACTGGGTGCATAACGACTCTTATCTGTATATACATCAGTAAAAATATTAATACTATCATGTTTAACCGGTTTTTCTCTAATACATCCAGTTAGTAAGAGAATTAGTACCATTATTATCGATAGCGTCATGATTCGTTCTATTATTAAGTCCTGCATATTTTCACCTCAAATAGATTCTTGTGGATAAAATGTTCTGGGATAAAAAACTTTATCCCAGAACATTCTTGTATTTACATATTTAATCTAATAAATTGACCGCTTCATAAGCATTTTGTGGTAAATCATTGGAATCTGTATAGTAAGTGTTGAAAGAGTCTAAGAAAAAGACACCCCAATCACTTGTTGAATTCTTAACTATCTTTATGTACAGTCTTTGTCCAAGATAATCTGATAAATCAACTTTATATGTGTAGAGTTCAGGCGAGTTATTAAATTGACTATTCATGTAACGACCAATTTCGGTACCATCTTCAGTAAAGATGGCAATATAGTTAGCTTCTGATATGTTATCTTTAGGTTTTGCCCCACCTAAACGGAAGGTAATGTAACAAATTCCTCCAAGTTCAAAAGTAGTAGAAGTAAGGGTACCTGTTAAAGACTCATTACTGTTTTTCCATGAACTGTACATATAACCGCCTTCTGGGATATATAAACTACCAAACCATTCAATGGATTGATCAGTAATATCGCTATGAGTGAAGGCAGCACCTTCAGCAGTCCAACCACAAATATTTCCAGTATCAAAGCCACCATTCGCGATTTCATATTGTGATGGTGCTGTTACATTACATACGACATCTGTAGGCATAACATCAATAGCATCCATTGCTTCAGTAGGTAGTTCATCGACAGTCTTGTAGTAAGTATTAAAGGAATCCATTGATATCCAAGCCCAGTCACTAGTTGCATCATCGACAATGACAATATATAAGTCTCTACCTATATGGTCACTTAAATCTGCCTTGAATAAAGCCATATTACCTTTATATATATTATCATCAAAGGCGCTACCAAATCTAGCAATTTCCACATCATCTTCTGTAGTTTCTGTACCCATAGTATCATAGATGGATACATAAATCTTATTGGCATTTTTCGCAGCTCCAAATTTGAAGGTAATCCAACC
>JAAZCR010000215.1 GCA_012513195.1 Bacilli bacterium
AGGTAATCATCAGTATAATATTGATAAGCTTCTTTACTAATAGTATCACGATATAAGTAGTAGTCCGAATTAATATTATACTTACTAAAAATGTTTTCTAATGTTTGATATTTAGTATCAAGTTCTTGTTGATTAGCACAAGTAATGTACTTAAACAAATGTCTGTTCATGAAGCGATTACTTAAGTCAGCAAGAATTTTATCTTGTTCACGACAAAAATGTTGAATTAAATAATTAATCCATGGTTCGTCCATTTGTAAGTAATCTTCTGTAGTTAATTGATTGTTGATGATTTTTTTAATAAGCGAAATATCAACATTAAATTTATACCCCGCTTCTATAAGTGCCTTAACTCTTCTAAACATTAACATCAAGATAATTTCAAAACTTATTGCAACTGGATGATAATAAACTTGCCAGTACATGTGATAGCGGCTCAATAAGTAAGATTCAATCGCATGCATGGAGGTAAATTTAAACGCAATTTGGTTGTCGACGATAAGGAAACTGCGAATCAGGCGGTCAAGGTCAATTTCGCCATAAGATGTGCCAGTGTTATAAGCATCTCGTTGTAGATAATCTAAGCGGTCAGCGTCTAGCTGACTACTGATAATGGAACTCATAATTCGATGATGACAATTTGCCCCCAAACAATCATCTAAATAACATTCTTTGTTGATAATCCTTACTACCTTCTTGGCAAAACCTTCTTCATAACTTTCAAGTACTTGATGAACTTCCGTATGTTCATTAAGAAGAATCTTTTTTGTCCATTCCTCATGATTAGTATTAAATATCATTTCAAAGGTATGAGAATATGGCCCATGTCCAACATCATGTAAAAGAGCTGCACACAAAGTGATGAGTTTTTCTTTTTCCGTCAGAGTATTGTTGACATCACTTACTTCATAGAGGATTCGTCTAGCTACTTCATAAACACCTAAGGAATGCGAAAAGCGTGAATGTTCTGCCGTATGATAGACGACAAAAACACCACCAAGTTGTCTTATGCGTCGCAATCTTTGAAACTCTTTTGTTTGAATGAGTTTCCAAATTAACTCATGACTAACCTTTACATAGCCATAGAGAGGGTCACGAAAAACTTTAAGTTCTTCCATCTTATCAACTCACATTCTTTATTTTTATAATATTTAAGAAACTTTATAGGCATAAGCACATATATTTTAATAATGAGATAATGATAAAATTTAATTAAAGGGGGCACTTATGAGTTATTACCAAGGTTTTGATAATGTTCCACCAATGTTTCAACAACCCGCTTATATGCCACCCTCAATAGGTTATACAGGTAATCTCCCACCACAACAAATAAGCCCTTTTATCGAACAATCCTATATTGAAAATATCTTACGACTAAACCGTGGTAAAATTGCGACTATCTATATGAATTTTGAAAACTCCGAATGGGGTAGTAAAGTCTTTAAAGGTGTCATTGAAGCAGCGGGTAAAGATCATATTATTATTAGCGATCCTGCGACAGGTATGCGCTATTTATTACTTACGATTTACTTAAATTATATCACATTTGATGAAGAAATTAATTATGAATATCCTTTTAATGGTTTTAATACTTACACAGGTCCCATGACAGGTAGTCAATTTAGAAATCCTGAAAAATAAAAGTAGGCTTTAGGCCTACTTTTATATTTATATTTGCCAGTTGATTGGCGTTAAATTATTATCCATTAATATTTTATTGGTCTTTGAGAAATGCCGACAACCAAGAAAACCATAATGAGCTGATAATGGTGACGGGTGAGGTGCTATTAAAATCGCATGACGAGGATTCGTAATAAATTTAGCCATGGATTGGGCATGTTTACCCCATAATAAAAAGACTATGGTTTGATCTTTTTCATTTAACAACTTAATAATCGCATTCGTAAAATTTTCCCATCCTTTATTTGCATGGGATAAAGGTTGACTATCTCTTACTGTCATAATGGTATTAAGTAATAATACTCCTTGTAAAGCCCAAGCTGTTAGATTACCATGAGTAGGATAAGTAATACCCACATCATCTACTAGTTCTTGGAAAATATTTCGTAATGACATAGGAATAGGCACACCCTTAGGAACAGAAAAACATAAACCATGGGCTTGATTAACTTGATGGTATGGGTCTTGCCCAATAATTACCACTTTTGTATCTTTATAACTAGTGTATTTTAAAGCATTAAAGAGGTCTTCAGGTTTAGGATAGATGCGATACTTTTGATATTCATCATTAAGGAAATAGAGGAGTTGGATAAAATAAGGCTTACGAATCTCATCATATAATAATTCGTCCCAATCATTACCAAACTTAATGTCCATTCCCATCAATCAATCGCTCCAATTCATCGTTTTTCTTAACGGTTATTGTCTTAAATACTTGACCTTTATCTAAATAAACACGTACTAATGACACGACCGAACCAATAAATAAACCTGTTACAACTCCTGTAGGAATTAACCAAATTAAATTAAAGATAATAGCATAACCATAATACATTATGAGTACCAATACTTGTCCAATATTATGAGCGATACTTCCTGCTACACTTACGCCAGTAATACTAACTACTTTTTTAGTGAACCTAAGCAAAAGATACATAACAATGAAACTTAAGACACTACCAGAAAGACCAATAAGAAAAGCCATAAAATTCCCCATGATAAAACCAGAAATAATGGTTTTAAGAATTATCAGTAAACAAGATTCTTTGAAATTTAAATAATATAACCCTGTCAAGATTACAATATTAGCTAGACCAATCCGCACTCCTTGACTTGGAAAAAAGGAGGAAAGGAATCTATCAATTAAGCTTAATACAACACTAAGTGCCACCAGCAATGCGATAAAAACTAATTTTTCTGTTTTCCGACGATTGCCCATAACGTTAAATCCTTTCTAATAAATTTGCCTTATACATTATATCATATTTAATTAAAAATGGTTATTTGTTATAATAGAAATACTAATTGAAGTTTTTAGGAGGAATATTATGAGTAACTGTATATTCTGTAAAATTATTAATGGTGAAATTCCTAGTGTCAAAATATATGAAGATGATCGAATACTTGCTTTTTTAGATATCTCCCAAGCTACCAAAGGACATACATTAGTTATTCCAAAAGAACATGTTGACAATATTTTTGAAGTAAAGGAAGAAGTAATTGCTTATTTATTTTCAAAGGTACCTTATTTAGCTAAAACAATAAAAGATGCTTTTAACGCTGAAGGTTTAAACATCCTTAATAATAATGGTAAAGTTGCAGGACAATCAGTCTTCCACTTCCACGTTCATTTAATTCCCCGTTATGGCAGTGAAGATGGTTACCAGCCTGTCTTAATTAATCACATGGACGATTATACCAAAGAAGATTTAGAAAAAATTGCAGAACAAATTAAAACTAAATTATAAAGGGAATTAGTCAATTAACTAATTCCCTTTTTTCATTTCTAAATATTTCGCTAATGTTCTAACCATGACTCCTGTTGCCCCAGCTGGACCTAGTTTGTATGGTGCTTCCTTGTAACAAGTACCTGCAATATCTAAATGTATCCATGGAGTATCTTCCGCAAACTCAGCGATGAACGCTGCCCCAAAGGAAGCATGACCATCACGACCAGGGGAGTTATTATAATCAGCAACTTTACTCTTACGGCAACCAGCTCGGAAAGGATCCACAGGTAATTCCCACACTGCTTCGCCAGTTAATTTACTAGCTTCAATAACTTCATTCAAGAAGTCTTTATTATTGGTGAAGATACCAGTAATATCAGTGCCTAAAGCGGTAATTACACCGCCTGTTAATGTTGCTACGTCGATAATTTTTGCCGCGTTATTTAGACGGGCGAATGTAACAGCATCCACTAATGTTAACCGTCCTTCTGCATCAGTGTTAGTAATTTCAATAGTCTTACCGCTCATTGAGACTACCACATCATCAGGCACTATAGCTTCGCTATTGATTAAATTTTCGGTTGCAGCGATAACCACATCAACATTTACAGGTAACTTCTTCCGCGCAATAATTTCTAAAGCTCCTAATACAGCGGCAGCACCACCCATATCAGTTTTCATATTGACCATGCCCGTTTTAGTTTTTATTGAATAACCACCAGAATCATATGTCAACCCTTTACCAATTAGCGTAATTATTTCATCACTATCACTATTGCGATATTTTAAGTGAATTAGTTTAGCCTCTTCTTTTGATCCTTGGTTGACCGCTAAAAAGGCGCCCATTTTAAGTTCTTCGATTTCTTTCTTGTTATAAATCTTATAATCGATGTTTAGTTCCTTTGCTAAGTTAACTGCATATTCCGCAAGTAATGATGGTGTTAACTTATTACGTGGTTCGTTTACTAATGTTCTTGCATGATTAGTCGCTAAAGCATTAATGTTACCAGCATTGATGCCTGCCGTGATATCTGTTGTACTATAGAAATATATTTCAGGTTCTTTTTCGTCTTTCTTATCAGTTTTATAATCAGGGTACTTATAAGTTACTAATCCAATTGTTTCGCTCGCAATTTCGCTTAATAACCTTGAATCTTCATGCAAAATCTTGAAAGAATCAAAATCGATAATTGTATCATCAGTAATTTCATCAGCTACAGTAGCGAATACTGATCGTACATCATCTAAATCGTAATCCCCATCACCAAGACCTACAAATACAAAACGTTTAGTCTTAAAATCAGATAAGGGGTAGAAATTAGTAACCTCACACATATCATAAATATCTTTATGTTCACTTAGTTTTGTAAGAATTTCTTTTAGTTCTTCGCATTCCTTTTTTGATGTAACCCCTATAACCAATGTTTTAGTTTCTTCTTTAATATTTAATGAATTTAAGTATTTAATCATCTTTGCACCTCATTCTATTTAATTTACCACTTTATTATAGTATTTTATCGTAATTCTTTCTATTTTTTTACATTGTAATTAATTTTTTCGCAAAATTCTTTTCCATATACCGATAGACTATTATGGTAACTAAGATACCCAATCCAAAATAGATTAAATAAACCACTACTAATGGTAAATATCTAAAGATATACTGATAAGATAAGAATAGTATCGTCCCATAAGCAACGCCAATTCCCATTTGAATTAAAACATTCATGTTTTGTTTAATTGCTCGTTGTGGTGTATCCCAATCTAATATTGGTTTAGATAAATCAATATATAATCCTGCCAGTAATAAAGGCATACTTAGAATAAGAGCCAATCCACAAGCGATTAAACCATAATAGATATTTTCTATATCTAAGATACCTTTACTATACAATGAAATCCACACCATGATAACAAGTTCTAATTGGAAAATAGTTTGCGTAATAACCGGTACAATCATGCGTCCAAAAATATGTTCACGAGCTGTGATTGGTAATGTGCGCATAATCCAGTTGGTTTTACCCTCTCTAGAAAAACTTGTTGGCGCAATGGGAATCCATGTTGATAATATAACTAATGCTAAAGTTAAGCCTAACCAGAAAAGATAACGATATTTTTGAATTAAATCAACAATTTGATCCACTTCCCCTGCGCTAGACTGTTGCATAAATAATGTTGATATTATTAATACTACAGGAACAATAATCAATAAAGCAACAGTATTAAACATAAATATGGGTACCTTTATGATAGTATTAAAATCAATCTTCGCAATGGCAAAAGCAGTATTATTTGAACCTTCAACTTGTTTTTCTCTAATTTTTTTCTTTTTAAGAGGACTGTCGAGTTCTTTGAGGTAACTATTAATAAAGACACGTTGTAAAAATTGTGAAAAGAGATAAATGATAATAAATGATATAATTAAGAATCCTATGATACTTAAGATTACTTCAACGAAAGAACCACTAATACTAAGACTGATTAATTTAGAAATAGGGTAGTACAAGGCAAATTTATCTAAAAAGTATTGGCTGTTTTCCGCCAGACGTTCCAATAAATCAAATTGTTCCTCTGGACTTGATGGTATTAAATTTTGATATACGGTTATTTGAAAAATAAATGTCAGAACAAGAATAATCGTATATCCCATAATTCGTAAAGTATCACGGTTTTTAGTTATATTAGTTAAACTCATTAATAATACTGTGATAAATCCGACTATTACTAACGGAACAATTGGCATTAGTAAAAATGAAATGATTATACCCAACCATTGATAGATAGTTACATTGAGTTTAATACCATAAATTACAAAAAATGTAAATACCAACAATAAATTAACAATTAACTCGATAAGATAAATAAATAAAAACTTACTTAAAAGATAATTTCTAGGTTTAATGGGTAGGGGAGTTAATAATTTAATATCATTAGAAAAGTAAAAGTAGCCAATAAATTGAAAAATCCCAAAAATTATTATAGTCAGCAAGGAGATAAAAATCGCCATAACGATAAACAATGACTCCATATTTAATTTATGAAATCCTTCAAAAATTCCTACAACACTTCTCAAAATTGTGAAGTAGGATGGTAGGCACATTAAGATGACTATGAATAGGACGATAAACATTGTCCGTGCTTTTTTATCATGCTTGGTTTTATACAATAGGTAATTAAGGGATAAATTCTGTTTAAGGAGAAATTTGCAAGTCAACCAAAACTCTTTCATTATTCGGTCAACTCCAAGAATAGATTGACAAGGTCTTCATCCTTGCCTACGAGATTACGGATTTCTTGTAAAGTACCTAAAGCGATAATTTCTCCTTTATTGATAATCGCAAGACGGTCACACATTTTCTCAGCAACTTCAAGGATATGTGTTGAGAAAAACACCGCATTCCCTTGATTACAATATTCCCTTAGTAGTTCCCTCACTGTATGTTGAGCCTTCGGATCTAGCCCCACCATTGGCTCATCTAAGACCATAATCTTTGGATTAGCTAAAAAGGCTGCGGTTAAGATAATCTTTTGTTTCATCCCATGTGAGTAACCTGCTAAATAACTATTAATATCATTTGTTAAATTAAACTTATCTAAATAATAATCCATTTTCTTTTTGCGTTCATCATGAGGGATTTTAAACACATCACAGATAAATTGTAAATAATCATAACCCGTTACTTTTTCAAACACATCGGGATTATCGGGTACATAAAAGAATTGTAGCTTAGCTTCATAAATTTCTTCTTGATTATTGTAGCCATTAATTAGAATTGTCCCTTGATCAGGTTTTAGTAAACCTACAATCATTTTAATTGTAGTAGTTTTACCAGCACCATTAGGACCGAGGAATCCAAAGATTTCACCAGGATTCACAGTAAAACTAACATTATTTACTGCTACTTTCTCGCCAAACTTTTTTGTGAGATTACTAATTTCTAGCATATTATCACCCTGTCTCTTGTTATAATTTATTTATAATATAAATAAATCTTTTATTCAAGATATTCTGCAAAATATTACTTAATTCTCTATTTAAAACATCATAAATCAATCTTAATATTATGACTATTATATTTTTTAAATAAATATAAAGAAAAAGGACTTTTAAGTCCTTTTTTCATAATATTTACATATTTGCGACTTTTTCCACAATTTTAACAATTAATTCTGTCGCTTTTTCCATCGCTTTTATAGGAATATATTCATATTTACCATGGAAGTTATGTCCGCCCGCAAAAAGATTTGGAGTTAAAAGTCCCATATAGGATAATCTTGCCCCATCGGTACCACCACGAATGGGTACAATGTTTGGAGTTACTCCGATTTCCTCCATAGCTTCCTTCGCAAGGTCAATGATATACATAGCGTCAGTGAATTTTTCCTTCATATTATAATATTGATCATATATTAATGCTTCGACTATAGGTTGTGAATAACGTTTATTAATAGATTCAACAATTTCTAATACCTTTTGTTTTCTTCTTTCAAAATTATCCTTATCAAAATCACGAATGATGTAACTCATCGTTGCTTCTTCTTCACTACCAGTTAAACCAGTCAAATGATAGAAACCTTCATATCCTCCTGTTTTTTCTGGCACTTCATCCTTAGGGAAAGCTTGCGCAATTTCTGTCGCAATTAATACCGCATTAATCATTTGTCCTTTAGCACTGCCTGGGTGGACGCTTCTACCTTGGATACTAATTTTTACCCCCGCTGCATTAAAGTTTTCATATTGTAACTCTCCAATAGGTCCGCCATCCATCGTATAAGCGAAATCTGCCGCAAATTTAGCTACATCAAATTTATCCGCACCACGACCAATCTCTTCATCAGGTGTAAAAGCCACTTTAATCGTCCCATGTTTAATATTATTTTTTATAATATACTCAAGAGCGGTGATAATTTCTGCAATACCCGCTTTGTCATCAGCGCCTAATAGTGTAGTGCCATCAGTTACAATTAACTCTTCACCTATATAGTTATTTAAACTAGGGAAATCTTTACTACTTAATATTACATCCAACTCTTCATTTAAAATGATATCTTCACCCTCAAATTTAATAACTCTTGGTTTAATATTTTTACCTGATACAGCTGGCGAAGTATCCATATGGGCAATAAAACCAACTACTGGTACTTGCTTATTAATGTTTGCGGGTAAAGTGGCATATACATAACCATATTCATCTAACTCAACATTGCTTAAACCGATATCTTTTAATTCTTCCACTAGATATTTAGCTAATTCAATTTGACCTGGTGTACTAGGTGTTGTAAAGGATTCTTCATCACTTGTAGTATCAAATTTGACGTAATTTAAGAATCGTTCATGTACTTTCAAAGGTACTACCTCCTCGTAACTATATTTGTTAAGTATATTATAACTCTAAGAACCGTAACTTACCACATATAACATTATTTCGCATAGCGACTAATCTTCTCAATAATTATAGGAAGTAGACTATCAATCTTCTCATGATTAATATTTGGGATGTAAAACTCTTCTAAAATATCATGCTGCTCTTTAGCTTTTTGTAAGTAAGTTAATCCTTTATTGATTAACATATCGATCGATTCCTTAAGTTCACTAATTGAATCAATATATTCTTCAATTACTTTATTATCGATACAACTTGTTATGTCAAATAGTACATCATATTGGAACGGATATTGATTATACTCGTTACTTACTGATATTAATAACTTTAAATCAGGAATAAAAACATCTTCAACCTTTTCTAATTTTATAGGACTTAGATAACATTCAAGATCATAACCTCTTTTAATTACTTCCCTTATGATATCATTTAACAATTCTTCACTAGATAAACCAATAGTTTCGACAATAAGAATTTTTCTTTCGGCAAGATTCACTAATGATTCTCGATAGGTACTAACTCCTAAAGGGGTAAAGGCATAACTCAAAAGATGACGAACCTTACCTTTATTATCTTTTATAGGGATATTTGAAATGAAATTATTTAGAGAATTTAGACGAAGTTGATTATATTCTTTCACTTTTAATGCTTTTTTCATTATGTTTTCGAGACTTTCATATAACAATCGTACACTTTTAAAATATTGATAAGCCAACATATAACTATTTTTAATCTTTGCATTTACTCTGATAATTTCCTCTCGATTTCTTCTAATTCCTATTTCATCCCAATAGTCCCCAAAATTTAGAATTTCATCTACTGCTCCAGGGTTTTTGGGATCAATAATATGCGGACTAGTACCATCCACTAACATGACTCTTAATTGAGGAAAATACACTATATCCAATGAATGTGGGTCAGAGGAACAATGTACATATTCAACATCATATCCTAAGTCGGAAAAATGATTTCCGACTTTTTTCATAAATGTTGATTTTCCTACTCCTGGCCCCCCTTTGATACAAAAAATATGATTAGCATTCTCTTGTGGTAGTATCTCTTCATAAAAAGAAACAAACCCGCTCGTAGTATTACCACCTGCAAAAGTATGTTTTATTGTTCCACTAGGCATATAATCCTCCTTATATCTAATTCTTCATTATTATATTCACCAATTTAGACAAAAGTACTAATTAGTTTAATCTAGGTAACTAATATTTTATTGTTATCATATCATATAGCGAAGACTATTGAAAAGGCGGTGTACGTACAAATGATGTACCATCATAATGGTAAACTTGCCCAAGCGACGATTCCTCTTCAAATCTATCGTGAATTCTTCCCTCTGAATGAAAGTCTCTACCGTGGTACCTTGTTTAAGGAACTCTATCGGCCTTATGTGAAAATGATGAGGAGGTAACCTTGTTTATGGACAATGTGCTAAATAAGCAAGAACTCTTGCGGCAAATTCAAGAACTAGGATTTGTGGCGTTAGAGTTAAATCTCTTCTTAGATACCCATCCTGATGATGAAGCTGCTTTAAATGACTTTTGTTATATCACTAATAATTTAAATCAATTAAAGCAATTATATTGTCAAAATTTTGGTCCTTTAACTAATTTTGGCAATTCCATGTTAAGTAAGAATACCTGGACATGGGCATCCGAAGATGACAAATGGCCGTGGGAAAACAAATAGGAGGATAATTTATGTGGATTTATGAAAAAAGGTTACAATTTCCAATTAATATTAAGAAGACTGATCCACAGCTTGCTAAAGCGATATTAACCCAATATGGTGGACCAAATGGGGAACTTGCGGCTAGTTTGCGTTATTTATCACAACGTTATACCATGCCAACCAGTCAAGCCAAAGCGCTATTGACTGATATCGGTACAGAAGAACTTGCACACTTAGAAATGGTAGCGACCATCATTTATCAGTTAACCCAAGATGCAACTGGCGAAGATTACATGAAAGCTTTTGCGGAAGCGTTATATTCTAAATGGGATAAAGGTATTCATCCGGATGATTCTGCTACTATCGCATTTTCTTCAACCTATATAAATACCATGGGTAGAGATTATATCGCAGATTTATATGAAGACTTAGCTGCAGAACAAAAAGCGCGAGCAACTTATGAGTATTTACTTGATATCACCAAAGATCCCGATGTAATCGCTCCATTAAGTTTCTTAAGACAACGGGAAATCGTTCACTTCCAAAGATTTGGTGAATTGTTAGATAAACTGCAATCAGAAAAGGACATGAAAACTATACATCAAGTAAAATTACCCGAAGAAAAGGCTTATTTTTAAGCCTTTTTTTAATTTGCTTATAAATTTTAAGGTATAGACAATAATATATCTGAATATAACAAAATAGCGTATATGATAACAATTATCAATTAGTATTAACAAGTATTTAATATTATCTAATTATATCTAGATAATTTTTAATTACTTTTTTAAGCAAAAAAGTTGAACATTAGTAGGATAATTTGTTATTATTAATATAGACAAAATTAAATAAAAGAAGGAGGATTTTTTTATGTCTTTAATTGGTAAACAAGTATTACCTTTCACAGCTCAAGCTTATCATAATGGTAAGTTCATTACAGTAACAGAAGAAGATTTCAAAGGTAAATGGAGTGTTGTTTGTTTCTATCCTGCAGACTTCACATTCGTATGCCCAACAGAATTAGAAGATTTACAAAATCATTATGAACAATTCAAAGAATTAGGTGTAGAAGTTTACTCTGTATCTACTGACACCCATTTCACTCATAAGGCATGGCATGATACCTCTAAAGCTATCAGCAAGATTCAATACATTATGATTGGTGACCCAGCTCATGTAATATCTCGCAACTTTGAAGTATTAGATGAAAATACTGGTCTTGCAAATCGTGGTACTTTCATTATTGACCCAGATGGCGTTATTCAAGCTTATGAAGTTAACGCAGATGGTATTGGTCGTGATGCAAGCATCTTAATCGATAAAATTAAGGCTGCTCAATATGTTCGTCAACATCCAAATGAAGTTTGCCAAGCAAAATGGAAGGAAGGTAAAGAAACACTTAAACCTAGTTTAGATTTAGTAGGAAAGATTTAATAGGTGATATTAAAATGTTAGATCAAGAACTAAAAGAACAACTAGGTGAGTACCTAAAACTTCTAGAAAACAATATTGTTATCAAAGTTAGTGCAGGCAACGACGATGTATCTCAAGAAATGGTTTCATTGATAAATGAACTAGCAGCACTTTCTCCGAAAATCATTATTAAGAACGAGACCCTCCCAAGGACACCTAGTTTTAGTGTTAACCGCGAAGGTGAAGATACTGGCATCACCTTTGCGGGTGTCCCAATGGGGCATGAATTTACTTCATTAATTTTGGCACTTCTACAAGTTAGTGGTCGTGCTCCAAAGATTGAGCCAGAACTTGTTAATCGCATTAAAGCGATTGAAGGTAACTATCTTTTTGAAACCTATGTAAGTTTATCCTGCCATATTTGTCCTGAAGTTGTGCAAGCATTAAATGCGATTAGTGTACTAAATCCTAATATTACCCATACTATGATTGATGGGGCAGTTTTTACAGAAGAAGTAGAAAGTAAAGGCATATTGGCAGTTCCAACGGTTTACCTAAATGGTTCATTCTTTGAAAGTGGTCGAATGACTATTGAAGACATTATTAGTCGATTAGGCAGCAAACCAGACATTAATGAACTTAATAAAAAGGAACCATTCGATGTCCTAGTCATCGGCGGTGGCCCCGCTGGTGTAAGTGCCGCAATTTATGCTGCTCGTAAAGGTATTAGAGTTGGTATTGTGGCGCAACGCTTTGGAGGACAAATCCTTGATACTTTAGGAATTGAAAACTTTATTAGTGTTAAGTATACTGAGGGTCCAAAATTAGCTGCTAATTTAGAAGAACATGCCAAAGAGTATGGCATCGATATCATGAAATCATATCGAGTAGTTAATATAACTAAGAA
>JAAZCR010000216.1 GCA_012513195.1 Bacilli bacterium
ATATACCATGGCTTGAACAAGCACAAAAAGAACATGATGAATTTGCGAACTTACTTAAGAGTAAAGGTGTCGAAGTCGTTTATTTAGAGGACTTAATCAGAGAAACCCTTGACCAAGACATCAATATCAAGTTACAGTTTATTGACCAGTTTTTAACGGAATCCCATGTTGTTAGTGAAACGCTAAGAGAAGTAGTAACGGAGTATTTATTATCCCTGTCTACTAAAGAAATGGTGGATAAGACGATGGCAGGGATTAAAAAGAAAGATGTCCCGAATTTTCAAAAACGAACTTTGAGCGATTATATTAGCGATTATCCTTTTGTATGTGATCCCATGCCCAATCTCTACTTCATGCGTGATCCTTTTTCAAGTGTAGGTAATGGAATAACGATTAATAAGATGTTTACCCAAACAAGAAGTAGAGAATCAATTTATGCCGATTACATCTTCCGCTATCATAAGGATTATGCGAATAAGTTTCCCCGTTATTACAACCGCAATTTAACCTTTTCACTAGAAGGTGGCGATATTTTAGTTCTTTCTGATAAAGTCTTGGCCGTTGGAGTAAGTCAAAGGACACATCCTTTTGCGATTGAGACCTTAGCCAAGAATCTTTTCTATAATTTTGAAACTAATTTTGAAGTAGTATTAGCATTCGATATTCCTAAAACGCGAGCATATATGCATCTTGATACTGTTTTTACTGCGGTTGATTACGATAAATTTACGATTCATAGCCAAACCAATATGGATTTCAAAGTATTTGAGTTAACAAGGGATAAGGATCGCTATGGCAAGTTACATGTAAAACCAATTGTCGGTCATTTAGATGCGATTTTACGCTCATATCTACAGAAAGATATCACGTTGATTCCATGCGGTGGTGATGATGAAATCACCAGTGGTCGTGAGCAATGGAATGATGGTGCGAATACATTAGCGATAGCACCAGGTGAAGTCATCGTTTATGCCCGAAATTATGTCACAAATGAACTGTTAGAAAAGCATGGAGTTAAGGTATATCCTATCTTTGCCAGCGAATTATCGCGAGGACGTGGGGGACCTCGCTGTATGAGTATGCCACTAATTAGAGATAATATTTAAAATATGAGGAGGAGTTTTATGCCAGTAAACTTAAGAGGTAGAAGTTTTTTAACTTTACTTGATTTTACACCACAAGAAATTAACTATTTGTTAGACCTCTCATTTGACCTTAAAAAAGCAAAAAGAGCGGGACTACCACAACCACAACTTAACGGAAAGAATATTGTATTATTATTTGAAAAGGATTCCACTCGTACTCGCTGTGCCTTCGAAGTAGGTGCTTATGATTTAGGTATGAATGTTACTTACTTAGGACCTACAGGTAGTCAAATGGGTAAGAAGGAGAGTCTTAAAGATACCGCAAGAGTATTGGGTAGAATGTATGATGGTATTGAATATCGGGGATTTGCCCAAGAAACCGTTGAACTCTTGGCCAAATATTCAGGAGTTCCAGTTTGGAACGGTTTAACGGATAAATTCCATCCCACGCAAATCTTAGCAGATTTTATGACCATAATTGAGCATAAAGGTTATTTAAAAGGTATTAAACTAGCGTTTTTAGGAGATGCACGCAATAACGTGGACAATTCTTTAATGGTTGGTTCCGCAAAGATGGGTTTAGATTTCCGCGCAGTTGGACCAAAACACTTATGGCCGGATCAAAGTTTAGTTGATATATGTATGAAACTAGCAGCAGAATCTGGTGCGAAGATAACATTTACTGAAGATGTTAAAGAAGGTACTAAAGATGTGGATGTAATTTATACCGACGTTTGGGTATCAATGGGTGAACCTGATAGTGTTTGGGAAGAACGGATTAACCTGTTAAAACCATATCAAGTTAACTGGAATGTCATTAAGAATGCTCATCCTGATGTCATCTTCATGCATTGTTTACCAAGTTTTCATGATTTAGGAACTACCATAGGTAAACAGATCTATGAAAAGTTTGGCTTAGAAAGCATGGAAGTAACCGATGAAGTGTTTGAATCAAAACACTCTGTTGTTTTCGATGAGGCTGAAAATCGTCTTCATACAATAAAAGCTGTGATGCTAGCGACTTTAGGATTCTAGGAGGATTTAGTTTATGGCACGGATAGTAGTTGCATTAGGGGGGAATGCGCTAGGAAACACGCCCCAAGAACAATTACAACTCGTGAAAAATACTGCCCAAGCTTTAGTTCATTTAATTGAAGAAGGGCATGAAGTGATTATTACCCATGGGAATGGACCACAAGTGGGAATGATTAACCTAGCCTTTGAACTTGCCGCAAAGAACGGGAAAGAAACACCAGAAATGCCCTTCCCTGAATGCGGAGCGATGAGTCAAGGGTATATCGGTTATCATCTCCAAAATGCTTTATATGCGGAATTAAAGCGTCATCACATTGATAAAAGTATTGCGACAGTAGTTACACAAGTTGTGGTCGACAAAGATGACCCAGCGTTTGCTGCACCTTCAAAACCAATTGGTGCCTTTTTAACTGAGGAAGAAGCCAAAAAACGGGCTTTAGAACAAGGCTATGTATATAAAGAAGATGCTGGACGAGGTTGGCGCCGAGTTGTTCCAAGTCCAAAACCCATTGATGTTGTAGAGAAAGATATTATTCGTACGTTAGTTGACAATGGCCATATCGTCATCGCTGGTGGCGGTGGTGGTATACCCGTTATTCGCGCAGGCGAAGAACTCATCGGTGTGCCAGCTGTTATCGATAAAGATTTTGTATCAAGTTTGATTGCCCAATTACTTGATGCTGATTATTTGTTTATTTTAACAGCGATTGATCGCGTGATGATTAACTATATGAAACCCAACCAGCAAGCACTTGATCATTTAACAGTTGAGGAAGCTAAACGATATATAGCCGAAGGGCACTTCGCTAAAGGTAGTATGCTTCCGAAGATTGAAGCTTCCATTAACTTCGCGGAATCTAAAGATGGACGGGTTGCCGTCATAGCCGCATTAGAGAAAACGAAAGAAGCACTTGAAGGTAAGAGTGGTACAAAAATAACTTTATAGGGAGAGATAATATGCGTAATAATAAGGTTAAGGTGGTTATTTGGGGTTTTGGTGCCATGGGTAGTGGCATGGCAAAAATGTTACTTAAGAAAAAAGGATTTGAAATTGTCGGTGTTTGCGATAAAAACCCTGAATATATTGGTAAAAGCATCTTTACCTTACTAAATATAAAACGAGAAGACCATCCTGATGTGGTGGTTAAAGGTGATATTGAAGAAGTTGTAACTGAAAAATGTGCTGATATTTGTTTACTAGCTACGGACTCATTTACACAAAAAGCATTTCCTAAAATTAAGTATCTGGGGGAAAAGAAAATCAATGTCATTTCTACTGCAGAAGAAATGGTCTATCCAAAAGCCAATAATCCAGAGTTAGCCGAGGAAATGGATCGTTTAGCGAAAAAAAATGGGGTTACAGTTTTAGGGACGGGTATCAATCCTGGCATGATGATGGATTTATTAGTTGTCTGCTTAACCGGGGTTATGGAAAGTGTTGAAAGTATCGAAGTAAGCCGCATTAATAGTCTATCACCATTTGGTGAAGCAGTGATGGAAGAACAAGGGGTAGGATTAACTATCGCTGAGTTTAATGAGAAAAAAGCTGAAGGTAAATTAGCTGGACATGTTGGCTTTAGAGAAAGCATTAATATGATTGCGGATGCTCTAGGTTTTAAATTAACGAACTTTGGGCAATCCATGGAACCCATTATTACAGATGTTGATCGGAAAAGTTTTTATGGTTTCGCGAAAGCTGGTAATGTATGTGGGGTTAACATGGAAGGATTTGGTTATGTCGATAATGAGTTAAAGATTATGATGCATCATCCCCAAC
>JAAZCR010000217.1 GCA_012513195.1 Bacilli bacterium
ATGATACGCGCAATGACCGTCGCTATGGCTGCTCCTTCAACTCCTAAGGCAGGAAAAATCCAAAAACCATAAATTAATAAGAAGTTAAGGAGCGCATTTGTGCTCATTCCCACTATAACCGCAATCATAGGGATATGCGTAAGTTTAAGTGGACGTAAAGTGAAGGCAAAGGCACTACTAATACTTAATGGTAGATAACTCCATATGACGATTTTTAGATATTTTACACCATGTTTATAGGCATCAAGATTTGCATCGACAAAGAATCCAATAATTCTTTGGGGAAATAATACTCCAACAAAGAAAAAGAATAAGGTAGCTAAACTCGGAAAAATAAGTTTAATGGAAAAGATTTTTTGTACTTCCTGATAATTACCTTGACCATAATATTGGGCGGTAAAAATCGCGGCACCTTGACAAATTGATACTAAAATGGGATAAAAGATTTTATAATATTGATTGGCAACTGCAACTCCAGCGATTTCTCCTTCCCCTAATTGACCTACCATGATATTATCAAGAAAGTTGATAAAATTTTGCACAAAGAATTGAATAATAATTGGGATAATGATAATGAATAGTTCTTTATAGAAAATTTTGGGAGCGATATATTTTCTTAACATAACTTTACCCCTATACCATAATAATAAAAGGTTGGCTAACCAACCTTTTTATTTACGTTTACTTACATAACTTCTTAAGGCATCAAGTAAATAATCATTTTCTTCTCTTGATTTCAGTGAAATCCTAATATATTTTCCATCTAACCTTGGGAAGTTACGGGTATGACGGACAACAATACCTTTTTCTAATAAGTACTTAATTATATCAATATCATCTTCTACTTCCATTAAGAAAAAGTTAACATCACTAGGTAGATATTTGAAACCAAGTTTAGTGATTTCTTTAAAGAAACGATTTCGTTCTTCTTGATAAAATTCTTTCGTACGCCTTATGAAATCTTCATCATTTAAATAGACTTCACAAACAGCTTGGGCGATACTATTTACACTCCAGGTAGGTTGGCGTCTTTTTATCTTTTCGATATTATCTTTATGACTTAATACGTAACCAATTCTTAAGCCTGACATATTGAAGAATTTAGTAAGACTCCTAAGTAGATATACATTACGATAATTAACTATATCTAAGGTGCGTTTCTCTTTAGGCATAAAGTCGATATAAGCTTCATCGATAATGATATCTGTATTATGACTAGCTAGTTTCTTAACCACTTCATTCATAATACTATAGTCAAAGAATCTTCCTGTGGGATTATTCGGATTACAGATGATTATAGCTCGATGATGTTCTTTAATTTCCGTAAAATCAAAGACATGTTCAACTTTAGCATCATAAGCTTTAAACGCTTTTTCATATTCAGAATAGGTGGGATGAAAAACTGCAACTGTTTGATTTTGATAATACGAAGCAAGAATATAGATTAACTCATTTGTGCCATTCGCAAAAAGGATGTTTTCGATTGGTACTTGATCTTTAACGGAAATGATTTCTTTTAATCTTCTTACCTCATCATCAGGGTAGTCATTAAATAAAGCTTCATAGTTAATATTGAATGGTTTTGTTCTGGTAATCGCATTACCATTATCACTATAATCAATCACTTTTTCCGGCATGGGAATCCCAAATTGCTCATAAAGTTTTTCCGGATTAGCACCATGCATACGCCACTTCATAAGCATCACCTAATAATATAATATTATCTATCCTAATTATAAGCGATTTTCCTCAAAATAAACATAATACCGGAGACATCCGGTATTATACTTGAATATTATCTTCAATATTTTCTTCTACGGGTGAGGTTACTACAACCTCTCCCTCGATAACTTCATCTTGTAGCTCTGGTTTAGGTAAACCATATTTCAACACGAGTGCTGTAAGCAGTGATAAAATACCTAAATCAATACCAATGCGAGAAGCTAAACCAATGAGTGGCAAGAAGTTAGTAATAATTGATGAGATTAAGCCTGGGAGTGAAGCACTGATGACCATTCGCGTTAAAGCATTAAATACAATGTAAGGTAAAGCGATGTAAGCAGTAAGTTTATATGCTTGACTAAATTTATTTTCACCAGTACGTTTCTTAATCATTGATTGCACAATTGAAGCCATTACGAGATGGGCAAGACTGTAATAGATGGTCGCTACAATTGTTATAGTAAAGATGTTTCTAACGCTTGTCTTTTTAACAAATCCTTCAATAGTATCTATTAACTCATCCATTGTTTGGTTAGGTTCAAGTTTCATCGCATCAATTAAAGTTTGATATTCAAAGGCATTACCGCCATAATAAACTTTTGTTTTTGTAAAGACAACCGTCTCAGGGCTAAGATCTTCAGCATCCTCATCATTAAAGTTTAAATCAATAATTAGGCCTTCATATTCATAATAATCTTCATAACAGTCCAATTCATACTCAACAATTGCACAACCTGTCTCTTTCGCAAAGGAATCTAGACCAGATGTGAGGACAGGTAATAAATGAGTATTCAGAACAACGACAATTGAAATTGAATAGAATAGACCTGATAATAATAAGGATAGTAACGCAAATCCAAATCCTTTTGTCGATAAAGCATAGATCTTTTGAAAAAACTTCATATTATACCTCCTAAGTTATTACTACTATTATATAATAATCTCTATATATTTTGAATAGAATATTCTATTTTTAATTCCCTGAAAATAAAAAAACTACACAAATGAACTTACACCTGTCAAGTAGACAAAAATAAAAAAGTTTAGTTTTAGTAATTATTATGCTGATAAAAGATGGTTTCTGTATTGTACAGGAGCCATCTTTTTTAGTCTCCATTGATAACGCTGATTATTATAAT
>JAAZCR010000026.1 GCA_012513195.1 Bacilli bacterium
AATAAAGCTAACACAACCAACAGTATAATTACTCCAGGTTTTCTTTTCTTCTTACAACAATCATCCATCTTTTTCACCTATCATATAAATAATAAACCTACTTGATATACACAGAAACTAACGACATAAGCGACGCTAAAAGTAAAAAGTAGCGAAAGAAGCGTCATTTTAAGCGATTTAGTTTCTTGATGAATAACTCCTACCGTCGCAAGGCAAGGTAAATATAGTAAACTAAAGACCATGAATGAAAACGCACTTAAGCCAGTGAAACTTGCTTGGATGAGGGTCATATCGCCATATATTTCAATCATGGATGATAATATCAGTTCTTTCGCCATAAATCCGACAATTAGACTACTGGCTGCTTCCCACTTACCAAAACCTAAAGGAGTAAATAAAGGCGCAAAGAACTTGCCAAGATAAGCTAAGAAACTACTATCTTGACTTAAAGTGATACCATTAGGACCGAGAGTTAAAAGAAACCAAATAACAATAGTCCCTAAAAGAATGAATTTTCCAGCTTTTTCTAAGAAATCACGGATCATTAGTTTTGTATGCCTTAAAACATTCTTAGGTCTTGGTACTCGATAAGGGGGGATTTCGATGATAAAATGATTATCATCGGTTTTAAAAATTGATACAGATAATAATTTCGCTGTAACTAACGCCACAATGGTACCGATAATATACATACTTAAAATGATTAGCGCTCGATGCTTTTCAAAGAATAGGGTTGCCATTAATGAATAAATTGGAATTCGAGCACTACAGGACATGAACGGGATAATAAAAATGGTTAGGAACCGTTCCTTTTTATTTTCAATCGTCCTTGTGGCCATGATCGCTGGTACATTACAACCTATACCTGTAATTAAAGGTACAATCGCTTTGCCATTTAAGCCGAACTTAGAGAATAATGTATCAAGCATAATTGCCACTCTGGCCATGTATCCTGTACCTTCAATAATCGCCAGCATCAAGAATAGTATCGCAATTTGTGGAACAAAGATAATAACGCCACCGACACCAGGGATAACACCAGCAAGGATTAAACTTCTTAGTAAACTATCATCTTTTACTTTTATGGAGGTTAAAAGGTGATCAATGAAAGGCGTAAAATAATCACCGATGAACTTGTAAATTAAATCACTCAAGACGGATCCTAATAAATCAAAAGTTAAAAAGTAAACCCCAAACATCACAAGAAAAAAGATGATTAAACCATAGAAAGGATGCGTAATTATCCGGTCGATTTTTCGATTTACTTCTTTATGGTAGTTAATGGGTGATATAGTCTCTAAACATTCATTGACAACATCATTAATGAAAAGCCTACGATAGTTGAAAATTGCTCCTTTAAGCGAGAAGGCAATCTTTTGCTTGATTACTTCGTCCTCACAGTTCTTCACGATTTCTTTTACTTTATCAATGTTATCTTGAGGTAGATAATCCCATAAACCACTATTTCCTTCTAATAACTGAATTGCTTTCCAGCGATTAACGTTTTCATCATCACTTGTCTTAATTAGTGGAATTAAACTCTCAATCGCTTCTTCGATAACCTTTCCATAGTAAAATCGAAAAGGTTCAATTTGTTTAACGGTTTTTAAGGTTTCAATAAGTTCATCGATCCCGCTTTTTGTTTTTGCAGAAATGCCGATAACTTGACACTTAAGTTTTCTACTTAATTTATCTAAATCAATTGTTTTTCCCGTTAACTTTAATTCATCCATCATATTGAGTCCTATAATAACGGGTTTACCAAACTCTAGTAGTTCAATGGTTAAATGTAAATTGCGCTTTAAATGGGTTGAATCTACGATATTGATAATACCATCGTAATCATCTTCAATAATCGACTTGGTCACTATTCCTTCATCAGCACTATTCGGTGCGACAGAATATGTACCTGGTAAATCGATGATTTCGCCATATTTAAATGTCCCTCGTTTTTTGTCTACGGTAATACCACCATAATTTCCCACATGGGCATAAGTTGTGCTTAGTAAATTAAATACACTACTTTTCCCCACATTAGGATTTCCAACTAATAAATAACGCATCTTTAGCACCTACTCAACAATGATTTTTTGGGCATCTTTTTTTCTTAGGCATAATTCCACATCATCAATATCAATGATGTATAGACGCTGAAAATTAACTTTATTGATTAACTTAACATAACTACCAGGAGCTATACCTAAGTCTAAGTACCGATTTCTTAAGCGTAAAGGTAGTTGATCCATATTAATTATTTTGGCTGTTTCACCGATTTCTAAATCTACGATGGTTTTCATATTCTCACCTACAAATGATAACTATTATCAATTACCTCTTTTATTATACTATTATGTTCTGTTTTGTCAATGAACCACAGATAAATACTATAATTATGCATTAAATATCACTAATCACGATATATATTTACTAAGGTAATGGTGATAACATGATAAAATTATTAAAAAATCTAGGGGTAAGTTTGTTCATTGTATTAGCTATCATTTTTATGATTTCGCAACCCGAGGAAGTTATGAATGCGGTTAAGCTATCGCTGACTATTTGGGTTGCACGAATTTTTCCTGTATTATTTCCTTTTTATCTTTTTTCTAGTCTTGCCATTAAATATAGCATCGCAAAATTTATTGGTGACACCTTCGCTCCGATCACAAAAACCCTCTTTAGAACAGGTAATATCAGTGGTTTTGTGCTAATGATGTCCTTAATATCCGGTAATCCTGGAAGCGCGATTATCATCAATGAATTATATTCTGAAAAACTCATCACCAAAAAGGAAGCTCTTCATTACTTATCTTTCTGTGTCTTTGCGAACCCTTTATTCATTCTTGGAAGTATTGGAGTTGGTTTATATCAAAACTATAGTATTGGCGTAATAATTTTATTAAGTCATATCCTCGCTAATCTCATACTTGGTTTCTTATTAAGATTTGTCTACAGATATGAAACTAACACGGAAAGCAAAGTTCAAAACTTTCAAAAATATTCTTTTGGATACTACTTAACCGAGACCTTGCAGAAAGGGATAAACACCATGTTTCTCATCGCTGGATTTATCATCTTCTTTAACATTGTCATTATGATGCTGAAAAATAGTGGCCTAATTGCCTTAACCTATCAAATTATTAAGCCTTTAAAAATACCTTACAATGTTTATGAATCCTTCATTGTTGGTTTATTGGAAATGGTCTCTGGTGTCGATTATATTTACCAATTAGATCTACCAAAACGGCTTTCCGTCACATTAATCACGATGATTATCTCTTTTGGAGGATTTTCTGTGCATCTACAAATTCAAAGCATACTTCTTAACTTAAAACTAAAGTATTTACCCTTCTTTATCGCTAGATTAGGTCAAATGATAATAGGTGGCATATTAAGTTATTTGCTTTTCCCTTCTCTATATAAAGAAAAAACGATTCAGACCGGTAAGTTCTTATCTGAATCTTTTTACCACAAGGGTTTTATCTTACTTACGATTATTCTTTTATCTATCGTTCTAATCATATTCATCATAAATCAATTAATAAATAATGATAAATTAAAGAGAATTAGTCAAAGTAACTAATTCTCTTTTTTATGGTTATATTTCTCATAAATTTTTTTAGCGATAAATGATGGGACGAAGGAAGAAATATCGCCATTAAATTGGGCGATTTCCTTAACCATCGATGATGAGAAGTATGAGTACTCCGTTTTTGTCATCATGAAGATTGTATCCACATCTGGATTTAACATATTGTTGGTGGAAGCCATTTGGAGTTCAAATTCAAAATCAGTCACTGCCCGTAATCCTCTTAATAAACAAGTCGCGTTGACTTCTTTCGCAAATTGACTGATTAGTTTATCACATATTACTACTTCCACATTGGGAATATCTTTTACAGCTTCTTCGACCATTGCTTTCCGTTCATCGATAGTAAATAAAGTTTTCTTTTGCGGATTAATTGAAATCGCAATATAAAGTTTATCAAAGAGTCTACTACCCCGTTGAATTAAATCTAAATGTCCATATGTTAAGGGGTCAAAAGAGCCTGGATAAATACCTATCTTATTCATAATCGTCTCCTACATTCTTATAAATTGCTATTTTAGTTATACCATATAGATAACTTTTTTGAAACGTTATACTTTTGTATCTTTCAATAAAGTTTTCTTCTTTACTGCTTTCTACTACTACAACTGCTTCTTTCTTTAATAAATTATTATCAATTAACTTACATAAAATGGTATCAATTAAATTCTTATGATATGGGGGATCTAGGAACACTAAATCAAATTGATAATTTTTTAACACCCCATCTAAAGCTTTTAAAGCATCTCCTTTAATAACTTCAGATGATTCAATACCGAGACTTTTCAGGTTTTCTTTAATTACTTTTATCGCTTCAATATTTACATCCACAAAAATACATTTATCGATACCGCGACTAACCGCTTCAATTCCTAAAGCACCACTACCCGCAAATAAATCGAGGGCAACTCCCCCATCAAAATACTGACCTAAGATATTAAAAACTGCTTCTCGCACCTTGTCTAAAGTAGGACGAGTCGCGGTACCTTTGATGGTTTTAATCGTGCGTCCTTTATATTTTCCCGCGATGATCCGCATAATAACACCATTATTTAATAATCTTTTTAATTAGTTTAAGCTTTTTATCATCATAGGGTGGATACCGGAGTTGTAAATCATAGACTTTTCCCTTCTTTAAGACACTTTTTTCTCTACTAAAGGTCTTAAAGGAATAATCACCATGATAGTTACCAATTCCACTATCACCGACACCACCAAATGGTAAATAAGGTGTAGCTAAATGTAACAGTGTATCATTAACACAACCGCCACCAAAAGTTATATTATTTAAGATTAGTTTTTCTATTTCTTTATCATTGGTAAAAAGGTAAAGGGCTAAAGGATGGGAGAAAGAGCGAATCGTAGTGATAACTTCCGTAATATCTTTAAATACGATTATTGGGAATATGGGTCCGAAGATTTCCTCTTGCATTACAGGATGCTCTAAACTATCAAGTTCAATAATGGTAGGTTCAATTTTTTGGTTATCCGCATCAAACTTACCACCAAATAATACTTTTTCATCGTAAAACAGTTTAATTAAGCGTTCAAAATGATGCTTAGTGATAATCTTCGGATAACTATCGTTACTTAATGGGTGAGGATAAAACTTATCAATATAGGTTTTTAACTTTAAGATAAAGTTATCCTTAACGCTTTCATGAACTAATAAGTAATCGGGTGCAACACAGGTTTGACCAGCATTCATGAGTTTACCAAAAACCACGCGTTTAGCAGCTAAATCTAAATCTGCACTTTTATCGATGATGCAAGGGCTCTTGCCACCTAACTCGAGAGTGTAAGGAATTAACAAGTTACCGCAGCGTGACGCAATTTGTTTGCCAACAGCAACGCTACCAGTAAAGAAGACATAATCGACTTTACTATCGATTAATTCTTCCGTTTCGTCTTTACCACCTAAAACCACAGCAAGATATTCCTCAGGAAAATTTTCTTCAATAAGATTTTTAATAATATTACTGGTGTAATAGGAGAAACGACTGGGTTTAATAATCGCGGTATTACCAGCCACAATTGCGCCAATTAAAGGTGCTAAGGTTAATTGAAAAGGATAATTCCAAGGTGAAATTATTAAGACGACGCCATATGGTTCACGCATAATAAAACTTTTGGCTGGGAAAGTTGTTAAGGGCGTTTTAACTTTCTTAACTTTACTAAGCTTTGGTAGACGCTTAATCATATGGTCGATTTCTTGATAAATGAATCCTACTTCAGTAATATAAGCTTCATAATTAGACTTGCCCAAATCTTGATATAAAGCATTTAAGATCGCTGTTTCATTAGTTTTAATCACTTGTTTTAATTTCTTAAGGGTATTAATTCGCATTTTTAATGATTTTGTTTCTCCCGTAAGAAAATATGCTTTTTGTTTACTAACGAGAGGATGCATAAACTTCACTTCCTATTTATTCTTTTCGATAAACTTTTCTAATTCTTCTAAAGTTCGATAATCTTTGAAACTATCGACGAATTCGCCATTTTTGATGTAATATGTCGTAGGAGAAATATAGTCGTTTGTAATACCATATTTATCTAAAAAGGCGAGAAATGCATCATAATCATTATCGAAAGCTTTATCCCAATAAATGACGATTAAGTCTTTTTGGCCATTTTTCTTAACATAAGGAACTAACGTTTCTTTAGTATAACGTTGACAAATATCGCAGAAACTCTCACCTAATACTAAAACAAAGGATTCTTTGTTTTCCATTTTCCGTTCAAATTGTTTTACTGTATTAAGTCGTAATCTTTTATGACTAACAAAAAAAATCGTCGCCAAAAGGATAATTAATACAGTTAAGGCGATATAAATTAACTTGTTTCGCATAAAAACCTCCTTGATTTAGAGACTACTTATATTATATTGTAAAGCGAAAAAATCCTCAAGAACATTAATATTTACAAGATAAAATCCATGCGTTATAATAATGTTTACGAAAAGACAAATTCTAAATAGATAGGAGTAAAACCCATGGCTACATATTCTCGATACAATCCTAATCAGAAAAAAGATAATCGCTTTCGTAATCTCGTGATTGGTATTTTTGGTGCCATCGTTTTATTATCGATTGGGTTAATCATCATCAACGCTGTTTCACCAAATCCTTTGTCAGAAGCAAATATTTATAAATATGCAACTGACGTTTATGGTGAACGTAATGATGAAGAATATTTAATTTATTTCTATAGTGAAACTTGTACATATTGTCAACAACTTAACAACAGTACCCAATACAAAAATTATATCAGTGACCCCGAAATACCTTTATATAAAATTGACGTCTTAAAAGTTCCTGATAACATCCGTCGTAAGGCTAATATCACAGGAACACCAGCGATTGTTCACATGAAGAAAAACGAAAAAGGTAAATATGAAGTTGTGCGTACGGTTGTTTCCTTAGATAGCATTATTAACTATTTAGAAAGATTAGGTTAAAAGGGAGTAATCCCTTTTTTATTTTGGTGTTAATTACATAATTTTATCTAAATATTACATAATCTATGATAAAATATAAGTGATTTAACCTAGGAGGTGCAAGAAGTGTCCTTTACACTTGAATTCTTTAAACAAAAGAATTGTCAGATTCATCTTGATGATGTAGTAACTTTCTTCCATAATGAACCTTACTTTTTTGTAAAACCCCTCGATGATGATTTACTTCAATTTGTCTATCAAAATCCTAAAACGAATGTGCTATTTTCAATTACCTATAATGAACGTAACGACCTAAATGTAGATATTCCTGAAGACCCCGAGTGGGAGTATTGTTACACCACCTTTAATTTAAGTTACATACGACCAACCTATTATGCTGAAGAGTCACTTAAAATCGTAACGAAATTTATACGTCATTTTAACCTTGCCATTTATAATCCTCAAGAAGAACCTTTCATAGTTAAGGAATATTCCTATGAAGAATTACTTGCATCCTATGTCCAAAATAATAAGATTATAACTACTGAGTTCAATAAAAAATTCCAAGTATTAACCATTGATAAAACCAAAGTTGATTACTTTTATAACTACACTACAAAAAAGGATGACATTGACGTAGAAGAAGATATTGCATTACCCGATATTAGTTTTATTAAAGATAAAGACAATAATGTTTACACGATTTTCCCTTGGCCAAATATGATAAAAACTATCATGCCCATTACCGATTATGTCTTAATCGAAAGAACTTATAAAGGGATACTCTTTTTCAAAAAAACCGTTGTAAGAATTGTCCCCTTTATCGAAGTACTTGATACTTTTAGAGATTATCTTGATGAGTGCTTAGGTGAAGTTCCTTATTATATCTTTGATACTATAAATGAAACTACAAAAGCGTTATACTATGAACTAAGTCAGAATAATTTCGATGATTATGATGTCATTGGAACAGATGATTTCGTTGATTTTGAATTATAGTCAACAATTTAAAACCCCCTATAGTGTTTTATCCAATAGGGGGTTTGTGTTCTATTGTGTGGAATTAGTTTTCCTCTTTAGGCCAGAATAAATCATCTAATGTTTTATCTAAGGCTTTACAAATTTTAATACATAATTTTAACGTTGGATTATAATTTCCGCTTTCAATCAATCCTATGGTTTGGCGTGTTACACCCACAATTATCCCCAAATCTTCTTGTGATAATGATTTTTCGAGTCGCGCCTTTTTTAACTCAATATTCATATTTTCACCCTTCCCCTATAACTAAGTAAATAATAATAGCACCCCTAAAACAATCAGGATGAGATTACTTATCATGGTCGTTTTCCGACCTGTAGCGATTAGCTTACTATTAGCATAATCCGTCTTACGGTCTAATGTGTGAGATAACACAATGAGAATCACAATGATATATGGATAAAAGGCATTATATAGGAGTAATAATGCCTGTTGAGAAAGGATAGTTGGGTTACTTAACCACAATAAGTAGTACGTTAATACTCCATATCCTATATAAATTACGTAGGGCAATGATTTGTGACGATAATGCAGGATATAGTAGGTTCGTCTACTAGTTTGACAATAGTACCTTTTAGTGCTATATCTTAGCGCTATGTACAATCCGATAACTATTAGTAGATAAATCAAAGGATTAAAAAATTGAAGTGCGAATAAACCAGTTAACAACACAATTAACTGTTTTAGTAATAAAGATGATGGGAAAACATCATCTTTAATAACTGAGTTTAATACGAGAACTATAAGAATTATTTCACCGAATATTATAAAACTTATTAGGATGATAATAAAGATATCTAGATTAAATGTCTCAGTGACAATTAAATTATATAATAAACAAAAGGTTAAAAAGTAATATGCTAGGACGGTATGAAGTTTGATGTTCTTTAAGATACGCTTCACTTCTTATTTACTTCCTTCTTTTCATTCTTAAAAAAGATATCAAATGCTTGGACGATAATGGCGGTAATCAAAAATGGTTGGAGGATTTCTAGGAAATTAACTGTGATTTTCTTATGGAACATGTAATCACCAACACCTGGTAAAAACAAGAATAAGATACAGGCTGAAAAGATACCTATCGCTAAACGAATTAAGATATCTAGTTTAGTTCTAGCAGTTAAAACTAATACTATTCTCGGTAGATACGTACATATAACTCCTAACAAAATCGAAAAGATAAACACATAAATAATATAACTATACTTCGCTTCAATTAGAATCTCTTTCAAGGGATACATGATTAATAAGTTAACAACTCCTAACAAAATCCCAAACCTAGTTACCATTTTAAGACCAAAAAAGAAACTAATACTTAATATTACTAGCAAAGATATAATGGGGATAAATTGTTGGTAATACAAGTCTAACACATACATAAAATAGGATAATAATGATAACCCCACCACAAAGATGAAATAGATTTTGATTTCGCCTTCATTATATACTTCACGAGCTTTCTTAATTTCTTTAATTAAACTTGAATCAGGTAAGTCTTCCGCTAATTTTTCTAAAGAATGTTTATATGTACTCTCGTCAAGGCTTATTAAGAGAGCTTTTGTATATTCATTAACTTCTTGTTCAAGTTCTTTTTCCGTTAATTGTTTATTATTAAGAAAGCTTAAATTGCCCAACTCTTGCGTTGTATGGTAATTAATAATGTCATCAAGACGTTTCTCTAATTCTATTTTATTAAACTTCAATAAAAAAATATCCTTCCGATGTTTCTTAACTGTCAGCACGATAACCCTCCTTCTGTCACTTTTTATTGTACATGATTTTGATAATCTCGACAATTATTTATCCAAATATTATCATGATTTATACCTTTTTAATGTTCGTTTAAGGTTATTATAATATATTATAAACGCAAAAAACTAGAAAAATTTTTCCGTTTTTTGCATAAAAAGGATAAAGTAGACTCATAATATAACTGCAACGGAAAGTTGCGACAATTTCATAATGAATCCCCCCTATTCTTCTATCATACTTCTCCTCTCCCTTTCACATATACTTTCTTAAGTGACATCATCGTCACATGAACGACCATCGCAAGATGGTCACTTTTTTTTATTCTTTATATTTATCATAAGAATGATTTTAATGCTTTAAATAAAGAGAAAACCTGTTAAAATTAAAATAAATAAAGGTTATGGAGGTAAAACGGTGAAACCGAATATTATTCTCATCTGTATTGATGATCTAGGTTGGCGTGATCTTGGTTGTTATGGAAGTACATTTTATGAAACACCGAATCTCGATAAATTGGCCAGTGAAAGTGTCGTCTTTTCGAACGCTTATGCCACCTCACCTGTTTGCTCCCCCAGTCGTGCTAGCATCTTAACAGGTAAATATCCCGTACGTATCGGTATCACCAATTATATCGGTGCACAGGAAGAACGGGGAAAAGTGATTGGCGCTACTAATGGTGATTATTTATCACTTTCAGAATGTAGTTTGGCTAAAGCCTTAAAGGAAGGTGGCTATAATACTTATCATGTTGGTAAGTGGCATCTAGGCAGTGAGGACTATTGGCCATTACATCATGGTTTTGATATCAATATTGGTGGATGTGATTATGGCAGACCCGTTCACGGTTACTTTAGTCCTTATTATATTCCGACCCTTCCTGATGGACCAGAAGGAGAATATTTAACTGATCGTTTAACAGATGAAGCGATAAAGTTGATTAAAGATAATAAAGATAACCCTTTCTTTTTAAATCTCTGGCATTATACCGTCCACACCCCTCTACAGGCGAAACAAGAGGATATCGATTATTTCACGCGAAAACGCAAAGTATTAAACTTAGATGAACAAGAAGAGTTCATCGAGTGCGGTTATTATCCTGTTGATCATATGAAACACCTTGTCTTAAAAAAACGCATCATCCAAGGTGATCCCATCTATGCAGCGATGATTTATAATCTCGATTGGAACATTGGTCGATTAATAGATGCGCTTAAAGAAACAGGACAATACGATAATACTCTGATTATCTTTACAAGCGATAATGGGGGATTAGTAAGTGAAAAGGTATGTCCCACAAGCAATATGCCGTTACGCGATGGTAAGGGCTGGATGTATGAAGGTGGTTTACGCGTCCCGCTCTTCTTTAAACTACCTAAACCTAATGGTAACCTTAAAATGTGTCATACTCCGGTAATTCTCACCGATTTATATCCTACCATTTTAGAAGTTGCAGCACTTCCTTTACGACCACACCAACATTGTGATGGTGTAAGTATCGTTCCTTTATTTACGGATATTCCGATTGAACGGGATGCCTTATTCTTTCACTACCCCCATTATGGGAATCAAGGAGGAACACCTTTTAGTGCGATTAGAGTAAATAATTATAAACTTATTCATTTTTATGAAGATAATCATCAAGAATTATATAACTTAGCGAAGGATATTAGTGAAAATGATAATATCATCAATAAAGAAGTAATTATCGCCAAAGACTTAGCTAACCGTTTAAACGAATGGATTAAAGAAACAAAGGCACAAATACCCCATCCATTACAACCCTAACAAAAAATCCTTCTCGTTTATGTACGAGAAGGATTTATAATTTTTAGAACCAAGGTGCTCTTCTACCTTTGTTTTTACCTTTACCTTTAGAATAACTTACTGGAGTAGATGGTTGCCCACCTGGACGATTTAAGTTATTCATCATTCGTTCCATTTCTTTTGGTGACATGTTCATCATCTTGCGCCTCATCTGACGCATTTCTTCAAACTGTTTCGTTAAGCGATTAACTTCCGAAATATCCCGGCCAGAACCGCGGGCAATTCGTTGTTTACGGCTCGCATTTATGATATCAGGATTATGCCGTTCTTCTTCAGTCATAGAATTTATGATTGCCACGATATGGTTAAACTGATTTTCATCGATTTCAATATTCTTTAACTGACTGCCTAAGCCAGGAATAAGACTGAGTAATCCTTTGATACTACCTAATCTCCGGATTTGTTTAATTTGTTTTAAGAAGTCATTATAATCGAAAGTCGCATTCTTAAACTTCTTCGCCATGAGTTCGGCTTCTTCTTCGTTAATCGCATCTTGGGCCTTTTCTAAGAGGGTTAAGACATCACCCATACCTAAGATGCGGCTAGCCATCCGTTCAGGATGGAACACTTCTAGTTGATCAAGTTTTTCACCTAAACCCATGAACTTGATAGGCACACCGGTCACTCTTCTAATCGAAAGGGCAGCTCCACCACGGGTATCGCCATCGAGCTTCGTTAAGATTACCCCCGTGACATTTAACTGTTCATGGAAACTTTGACTAACATTAACCGCATCTTGCCCCGTCATCGCGTCAACCGTTAAGAGGATTTCATCTGGTTGGGCGATTTCTTTTAATCTTCTTAATTCTGCCATTAGTTCTTCATTAACATGGAACCGTCCGGCGGTGTCGATGATTACTAAATCATGCTTATTCTCTTTCGCATAATCAATAGCTTTTTTAACGATTTCTTCGGGTGTGTAATTTGTCCCCATTTCAAATGTAGGGATACTTAGTTGCTTACCAATCGTCACTAATTGGTCAATCGCAGCGGGACGATAAACGTCAGCAGCAACTAACAAAGGATTCTTATTATACTTTCTGCGACAATAAAGGGCGAGTTTACCAGCGTGGGTAGTTTTACCTGTACCGTTTAACCCCACTAACATGAAAATGGTTGTACCTTGAGGTTTAAAGCGCAAACCCTCCGCTTCATCACCCATTACGCGTTTTAATTCTTCAAATACGATTTTGACAACTTGTTGCCCTGGTGTGATGGATTTTAACACCCGTTCACCTAATGCTTTGGCTTTTACTTCATTGGTAAAATCTTTTACGACTTTATAGTTAACGTCCGCTTCTAGTAGCGATAACCGTACTTCCCGCATCATCGTTTCGATATCAGTTTCGGTTAATGTACCACGGCCAGTAACTTTTCGCAAGGCTTGTTGGAGACGATCCGATAAACTATCAAATGCCATGGTCTAACTCCTTTCTAATCGAGTTGCTCGAGTTCTTTTAAGTATATTTCTAGTTGTTCATCTTTAAATGTATCACGAATTCTTTGAATTAATTCTTTTCTTTTTTCAAATTTAGCGAGTAATTGTAGTTTATTTTCATAGGTTTCTAATAATTTAATCGCTTTTTGAATATTATCATATACCGCATTCCGACTTACTTGATAAATATTCGCAATTTCTTGTAAACTTAAATCTTCGCGAAAATAGAGTTGGAGTGTCTCTAACTGCTTATCGGTTAAAAGATTACCATAAAAGTCCAGTAAGAGATTAATCCTTAAGTTCTTTTCAAAATCATCCATAACCATCCCTACACAAACATATCGCTAAATAACCCATAAATATATTGTTCAATGTCAAAATACTCTAAATCAGTAATCTTTTCCCCCATGGTGACGAATTTTATTGGAATGCCTAATTCGTTACGAATCGCTAAGACAATTCCACCTTTGGCTGTACCATCGAGTTTAGTAAGCACAATTCCCGTGACATTGGTCGCTTCTGTAAAGGCTCTAGCTTGATTCATGCCATTTTGACCAGTAGTGGCGTCAATCACCAACAATGTCTCATGGGGTGCTCCGGGGACTTCCCGACTAATGACACGATGGACTTTTTCTAACTCTTTCATTAAGTTAACCTTCGTTTGGAGTCTTCCTGCGGTATCGCATAATAAAACATCGATGTTTTGGGCTTTCGCTAGTTGAATGGCTTCATACATGACGCTAGCGGGGTCGCTTCCAGGCGCTTTCGTAACACATGGGCAACCTACACGATCAGCCCAAATTTTTAACTGATCAATCGCTCCCGCTCTAAAAGTGTCACCAGCCGCAAGCATCACTTTCTTGCCTTCATTTTGTAACTTATAGGCGATTTTACCGATGGATGTAGTTTTACCTACACCGTTTACACCAACGAACAATATGACCGTTAAACCATTTTCATTTAAGTTAAGATTAGTATCTACAATTTCATCTTTAACATAGATGGAAAAGATTTTATCGATGATGATGCTTTGGAATTCTTTCATATTTGCGACATTACGAATTCTGACATCGGATTTGATTTCGTCCATTAACTCTAATACCGTATTAACACCTATATCAGCCATGATAAAAATTTCTTCAAGTTCGTTGAATAAATCATCATTTACACGATCATAGGATTCAAATAAGGCTTTTAATTTACCCATCATGGAGCTTCTAGTTTTCTCCATACCTTTTTTATATTTCTCGGCTTTTTCAACGATGAGCTGTTCCTCATTGGTCAATTGATTCTTATTCTTACTAAAAATACTTTTAATACTATTAAAGAGTCCCATTTCATCACTCCTAATACACTTACTGTAACTGTTATATTATACCATATATTTTTTCTTTATACAAAATATATTTCGTCGATAAATAATGGTCTAGAAATTCTAGACCATTATTCATAATTCTCAATATATTTATCTGTATCTTCAAATCTTACTGATACCAATGTCGATACTCCAGGTTCTTGCATCGTTACCCCGTATAAGACATCAGCTTGTTCCATGGTAGTTTTGCGGTGGGTTATGACGATGAATTGTGATTGCTTGCTGAATTTTCGCAAATATTCAGCATAGCGATAAACATTCGCTTCATCTAGTGCTGCTTCACATTCGTCTAAGATACAGAAAGGGAGAGTTTTCACTCTTAGAACCGCAAAGAGTAAGGCAATGGCCGTTAAAGTCTTTTGCCCACCTGATAGTAATTTTGCGTTGTTTAACCGTGTTCCTGGTGGATGTGCGACAATTTCAATACCTGTATTGAGTAAGTC
>JAAZCR010000218.1 GCA_012513195.1 Bacilli bacterium
GCAAGCTCCATGCATCCACATACTATTGAAACGATTAATACTTATGGACATTATAATGGTTATGAAGTTGAAGTTATTAATCATCATAATGGTTTAATTGATGAAATAGAATTATTAAATAAACTCAATAGTGATGTAGCCGCTGTTGTTGTAAGTAATCCTAACTTCTTTGGTTTAATTGAAAATCCTGAATCCTATGTACAAAAGATTCATGATAACAAGAGTTTACTTATCATGATGGTTAATCCTCTAAGTTTAGGAATTTTGAAAACACCAGGTGAAATTGGTGCAGATATTGTCTGCGGTGAAGCACAAAGTCTAGGTATTCCTTTAAGTTTTGGTGGACCTTACTTAGGTTTCTTATGCGCTAAGAAAGAATATGTCCGGAAGATGCCTGGGCGGATCTGTGGGCAAACTACTGATGTTGATGGTCGGAGAGCGTTTGTACTTACTTTACAAGCACGGGAACAACATATTCGAAGAGAAAAAGCGAATTCTAATATTTGTTCGAATCAATCACTCATGGCATTAATGGCAACTGTATATCTTGCGACCATGGGTAAAGCAGGCTTAAAAGAAGTTTGTGAGCAAAACATTCAAAAAGCTCATTATGCTTATAAGAGAATCACTGCTTTACCTAATTTCGAAAAAGTTTTTGCTGGACCATTCTTTAATGAGTTCGTGGTAAAAACGAATATTGATTATGAAATAATTAAAGAAGCTCTATTAAAGGAAAACATGATGCCTGGTTTACATTTAGGTATCTATGATGAAAAATTAAAGAATCATATTCTTTTCTGTGTTACAGAAAAACGGACGAAAGCTGAAATTGACCGTTTAGTGGAAGTGTTAGGAGGGTTGAAATAATGCGTAAGTACGATAAGTTAATTTTTGAACTATCCCGTCCTGGAAGACGCGGTTATTCCCTCCCACCGATTGATGTTGATGTTGAAGACATCAATAGTATTATTCCTGAACATCTCCAAAGAAAAACTGATAATAAGTTGCCTGAAGTTAGTGAAAATGACATTATGCGGCATTATGTCAATATATCTAATAAGAATTATGGAGTTGATACTGGCTTTTACCCATTAGGTTCTTGTACGATGAAGTACAACCCTAAGATTAATGAAGACATGGCTAGTCTCTTCCAAACCTTACATCCTCTTCAAGATGAAAGTACAGTTCAAGGAGCTCTTAAGTTAATGTACAAGTTAAGTGAGTTCCTAGCGGAAATCACGGGGATGGCAAAAGTGTCACTCGCACCATTTGCGGGAGCTCATGGCGAGTTAGCTGGTATGATGTTTATGAAAGCCTATCATGAAAAGAATAAGGACTTTAAACGCACTAAAGTCATCGTACCAGATAGTGCTCATGGAACTAACCCAGCTAGTGCCGCGATAGCGGGATTTGAAATTGTTGAGATTAAATCTAATGAAGATGGAACTGTAAATCTCGAAGCATTAAAAGCAGCTTTAAGTGATGAAATCGCTGGTATCATGCTTACAAATCCCAATACTTTAGGTATTTTTGAAAAAGATATTTTAGAAATCACCCGTTTAGTCCATGATGCTGGTGGGTTACTATACTACGATGGTGCTAACCTCAATGCGATTATGGGTGAAGTAAGACCTGGAGATATGGGCTTCGATATCATTCACTTAAATCTTCATAAGACTTTCTCTACACCACATGGTGGAGGTGGTCCTGGAAGTGGGCCAGTTGGTGTGGCTAAACATTTAGTGGAATTCTTACCAAAACCTCACATTGAGTTCAGAAATAATAAGTATATTCTAAATTGTGATTGTCCAGATTCTATAGGTAGATTAGGTAATTTCTATGGCAACTTTGCTGTATTAGTAAGAGCTTATACATATATTCTAACTATGGGTAAGCATGGCTTAAAACATGCAAGTAGAATGGCAGTATTAAATGCGAACTATTTAGAAACCAAGTTAAAGGATGATTATTTACTCGCTATTGATGGTATTTGTAAACATGAATGCGTCTTTAGTGGTTTAATTGATAAGTCAACTGGTGTTACTGCCTTAGATGTAGCCAAAGGTTTACTAGAATTTGGTTATCACGCACCAACCATTTACTTCCCACTTATCGTCGACCAAGCCATTATGATTGAACCAACAGAAACTGAAAGTCTTGAAACTTTAAATGAGTTTATAGCGGTAATGAAGAAAATCGCTCAAATCGCCAAAGAAGACCCAGAATATTTAAAACACGCCCCTTATAGCACCCCAGTAAGACGGTTAGACGAAGCAAAAGCTGCTCGTAATCCAATCCTTAAATACGAAGCTAATGAATAAGGATTTAATCGTCATCGGTGCTGGACCAGGGGGTTATGAAGTAGCCATTAAAGCAAGTCAACATGGCTTAAAGGTCGCAATTGTCGAAAAGGGAGAATTAGGTGGCACTTGCTTAAATCAAGGTTGTATTCCTACTAAGGCGTTTTACCAAAGTGCCCTTGTTCATAAAACTTTAACAGAAGCAGAAGAGTTTGGTTTTAATAATGTCCAATATGAAGTTGATTTTGCGCACATTCAAAGTAGAAAGAATAACATTGTAAGTAACCTTAGAAATAACATCAAGATGATGTTAGAAAAAAATAATGTTGAAATAATTAAAGGTGAAGCAAGTTTTCTCGACGAACACACGATTATCGTAAGAAACGATGGAGAGGATAAGACTCTTAGTGCAGATTACTTCATAATTGCGACAGGTTCTGTTGAAAAGACAATTAAGATTCCGGGTTTGGATTTACCAAATATTTTAACAAGTAAAGAACTGTTAGAAATTAATAAAGTACCAACAAAACTAATTATTGTTGGTGGTGGAGTAATTGGAGTTGAGTTTGCGAGCATCTTTCGCGAACTTGGCTCCGAAGTTACTATCTATGAATATATGGATAGAATCTTACCACTTTTTGATAGTGAAATCTCGACGCGCCTTAAATCATTATTAAAACGACGCGGTATTGAAATTATCAATGATGCGTTGGTAGAAAAAATCGAACAAAGCGAAGATGGTTTAATACTTAGTGGTAAAACTAAAAAGGGTAAGGAATTTATTGATAATGCAGAATATATTCTCATTGCGACGGGAAGAAAAGCCAACTATGATGGCTTGAATCTTGACAAAATTAATGTCTTATGTGATAAAAACGGCATTGTGGTCAATGAAAATATGCAGACGACAGTTGAACACATTTATGCAGTAGGAGATGTCACTGGTAGTAATATGTTAGCCCATGTGGCCACTTTCCAAAGTTTTAAGGCTTTAGATCACCTCTTAGGTAAAGAGAATAACACTGATTTTATGGTTGTTCCTAGTTGTGTCTTTACCTTCCCAGAAGTGGCTACTGTTGGTTTATCTGAGGAAGATGCAAAATCTCGTTATGAGAATATAAAAACAAATAAATATCTCTTTAGAGCAAGTGGTAAAGCACAAACTATGGGTGAAGTGGATGGTTTCGTAAAAGTAATAAGTAAAGATGATCTGTTAATTGGTTGTCATATCATTGGACCAGATGCTTCTTCCTTAATTCAAGCAGCGACTATTCTCATTGAACGGAAGATTTCACTTAAGGACGCTGCAAACATTATCCATGCGCATCCAACTTTACCAGAAGCTATTTTAGAGGCAATTCGCGGTTTAATATAACTTTGTGAATGTTTCCCAAAACTTTGGGAAACATTTTCTTTTGAAATCCTTCACCTTTTTATGTCAAACCCTAACAATTGTGTTATAATAAAAATGATAGTGCTTACATAAAAGGGGGATAAAATTGGTTAATTGTAGTAAAGACATGTTGGCTTTGGTAAAGGATAAAAGTGCACCAGGCATAACCATTACCCGAAGACCAATACCAATTATTGAAGATGACGAAGTATTAATTAAAGTGCTTGCCACAGCAATTTGTGGTACTGATTATCACATTTATAGTTGGGATGCATGGAGTCAAAAACGGGTAAAACCACCAGTTATTATGGGTCATGAACTTGCAGGTGAAGTCGTAGAAGTAGGTAAGAATGTCACCAGAGTTAAAGTTGGTGATATCGTCTCTTGTGAAACTCATATCGTCTGTGACAACTGTGAGTTCTGTCGAACGGGAAGAGGACATATTTGTCAACACACGAAAATCATTGGTGTTGATACCGATGGTTGTTTCGCTGAGTATGTCAAGATTCCTGCCAAAAATTTAATTATTAACGATCCAAGTGTTGATCCGCGTTATCTTTCTATTCAAGAACCTCTAGGAAATGCGGTTCATACAATGCTTCATTTTGACATCGTTGGCAGAACCGTTGCCATTCTCGGTTGTGGACCGATTGGTTTAATGGCTGTAAACCTAGCAAAAGTTGTTGGTGCAGCGAAGATTATAGCGATTGAGATAAATGAGTATCGTGCAAAGTTGGCGAAAGAACTTGGTGCTGATGTTGTGATTAATCCTTTAACAGAAGATATAGTTAAACGGGTACTAGAAGAAACTGATGGTTTAGGTGTTGAAGTTCTAGGTGAGTTCTCAGGTAATAAGCAAGCAATTGAACAAGCCTTTAAGTATGTACGGCTTGGTGGCTACATGAGTATTTTAGGTATCCCTAGTAAAAACATTGAAATAGATTTAAGCAATGATGTAGTCTTTAAAGGTATTACCATCTATGGGGTTACAGGTAGAATCATGTTTGATACTTGGCATCAAGTAAAAGGGTTAATAAGAAGATTAGACCTCGATAAGATTGTCACTCATACTTTCAAGTTAACAGAAATTGATAAAGCGATGGAAGTTATGAAGAGTGGCAATAGCGGTAAGATTGCCTTAATACCATAATGAAAAGGAGCGATTAAACCGTGAGTAATGTCCATGAATTAACATTCTTAAAAGAGAAAATCGAGCAATTAAAAGCCGATGGAGTTTATCGTGTTTTACCGGTTAACTATGGCCCTTGTGATGGTGTTATAAATTTAAATGGTAAAGAAGTGATTAATCTTTGTAGTAACAAC
>JAAZCR010000219.1 GCA_012513195.1 Bacilli bacterium
GGTTTTTCACTTTTTTATTTTGATGTTTATATACTAAAGTAAGAATACGTTCCACAGCTATGTCAACAACCTCTTCGGAAATTTTACCACTTCGTACTGCTTCTAAGACTTTCCGATTATTAATTCCGAAACTAGATGGCATCTCTAAATCTTGACCATTTTTCAAACCATCTACACGATCGTTACAAGCACCCCAGTCGGTGACAACTAGACCTTGATATCCCCATTCATCACGTAATATATCTGTTAAGAACTTCTTACTTTCAACCACATATTCACCATTAACTCGATTATAGGAAGCCATAATTGTGTCGGGATTGGTCTTAACTGCTTCCTCGAAACCATATAGATAAATCTCTCTTAAGGCTCTTTCATCTACTTCACTACTACTGATAAAACGGAGGGTTTCTTGATTGTTACAACAGTAATGTTTTACCGATACTCCTACTCCCTTACTCTGTACACCTGTGATATATGCTTTCGCCAGTTCTCCTGTTAAGTAAGGGTCTTCTGAAAAGTATTCAAAATTGCGACCACATAAAGGACTACGTTTAATATTTATACCAGGACCTAAGAGGATATCCACATCATTTGCGATACATTCCTCTGCGAGCGCTCTTCCCATCTTCTTAATTAACTCACGATCAAAACTACACGCTACTAAACTTGCGGTAGGAAAACACGTTGCAGGTACACTTTCGTTTACACCTAAATTATCTTGTTTATCATATTGTTTACGTAAACCATGTGGCCCATCAGCCATCATGATTGAGGGTATGCCTAACCTTTCAATATCCTGAGTTTCCCAAACATTTTTCCCTGATAATAAACTAACCTTTTCTTCAAGGGTCATTTGTTTTATTAATGCTTTTATGTCCATAATTTACCTCCCCTCTATATAGTTAAATTATATCATATTAAGTAAAGCGCTTGCTAAAAAGATGTTAAAATGTGAAGATTTTGAGAAAATTTATGAATAAGTGCTTTGAAAGCGCTTTTTTCATGTTATAATGATGTCGGAAGAATGCAAGGAGGGAACTACATGTACGAAATTATTCGTAAAGAGAAGTTGAATCCAACGATAACCTTACTTGAAATAAAAGCACCGTTTATAGCGAAAAAAGCCCAGGCTGGTCAATTTATTATTTTAAGAATCGATGAGTACGGTGAAAGAATTCCACTTACAATCGCTGATTTTGATAGAGAAAAAGGGACAGTAACGATTGTTTTCCAAGAATTAGGCTACTCAACCAAGCTGTTAGGAACACTTAATGCAGGTGATCATATTCTTGATTTTGTTGGACCATTAGGAGTTCCAACCCACTTTGGTGATGCTAAGAATGTTTGCGTCATTGGTGGTGGAGTTGGCTGCGCCATTGCCTATCCTCAAGCGAAAACTCTTTACCAAAATAGCGTTAATGTTACTGGTATCATGGGATTTCGGAATAAAGAATTAGTTTTCTTTGAAGAAGAAATGAAAAAAGTTACTAATAAACTATACATTTGTACCGATAATGGTTCATATAAAGAAAAAGGCTTAGTTACAGATGTCTTAAAACGACTCATCGAAGCAGGAGAAAACTTTGACTTAGTTATTGCGATTGGACCTGTATTAATGATGAAGTACGTTTCATTACTCACGAAACAATACAACATTAAAACCATTGTTAGTTTAAATCCAATTATGATTGATGGTACTGGTATGTGTGGTGGCTGCCGTGTCGTCGTGAATAACGAAACAAAGTTTGCCTGTGTCGATGGACCCGATTTTGATGGTCATTTAGTGGACTTTGATGATCTCTTCATGAGGTTACAATCATATACATCGCAAGAACAAGAAGCTAACTCCCATGAATGTCGGTTATTAGGGGGAAAGAGAAATGCCTAATATGTCTTTAAAGAAAGTACCAATGCCTGCCCAAGAACCACATATTAGAAATCAAAATTTTGATGAAGTAGCTTTAGGTTATACACCAGAGATGGCGATTGAAGAAGCTACGCGTTGCTTAAATTGTAAGCACCGTCCCTGTGTATCAGGCTGTCCTGTCCAAGTCAATATTCCTGACTTTATACAACTTATCATAAAAAGGGATTTTGAAGGGGCTTATCAATGCATTAGAGAAACTAACCTCTTACCAGCCATTTGTGGACGCGTCTGCCCCCAAGAAAATCAATGTGAAGCTAAATGTGTAAGGGGGATTAAAGGAGAACCTGTGGCTATCGGTCGCTTAGAACGTTTTGTGGCTGATTATCATTTGGCGAAAGGTGAAGAAAGAGTAGAGAAACCTGAATCCAATGGCATTAAAGTAGCAGTTATAGGTTCTGGTCCAAGCGGTTTATCTTGTGCTTATGACCTGGCAAAATTGGGTTATGAGGTTACCATTTTTGAAGCTTTCCATTCCCCTGGTGGCGTATTAATCTATGGAATTCCTGAATTTCGTTTACCAAAACGAATTGTTGAACATGAAATCAATAACTTATTAAAATTAGGTGTTAGTATTCAAACCAATATGGTTATTGGTAAAGTACTCACTATCGATGAACTCATGGAAATGGGGTATAAAGCTGTCTATGTTGCGACTGGTGCTGGTACACCAAACTTCTTAAATATTCCTGGTGAATCATTAATTGGCGTTTATTCAGCCAATGAATACTTAACAAGAATTAACCTTATGAAAGCTTATAACCCTCAATATGATACCCCGATTAGACAAGGAAAGAACATTGCGGTCATCGGTGGTGGAAACGTAGCGATGGATGCTGCAAGATGCGCTAAACGTCTAGGTGCTGAAAATGTTTATATAATTTACCGCCGCGGTGAAGAAGAAATGCCAGCTCGCTTAGAAGAAATTCACCATGCGAAAGAAGAAGGCATTATTTTTAAACTATTGACTAACCCTGTTAAGATCCATGGTAATGAGAAAAACGAAGTTAAGGCAATTGAATGCGTCACCATGGAACTTGGTGAACCAGATGCTTCAGGTAGAAGACGTCCTATTCCAGTTCCCGATTCCAATCATCTTATTGAAGTTGATACAGTAATTGTTGCGATTGGTACCTCACCTAACCCACTTATCCGTAAAACCACCAAAGGTATCGAAACAGATAAATGGGGTTGCATCGTTGTCGATGAAAAGATGGCCACTACCCGTCCTGGAGTATATGCTGGTGGTGATGCGGTAACTGGTTCCGCAACGGTTATCTTAGCGATGGGTGCAGGTAAGATTGCTGCGAAATCGATTCACGAATATCTTACAAACCAATTAAGTTAAAGCATCATTTTATAATATAAA
>JAAZCR010000220.1 GCA_012513195.1 Bacilli bacterium
GGATTTATTGGAGGAATAGATATGTCTTTAACAGCGGGGATTGTTGGTTTACCAAATGTCGGAAAATCAACCCTTTTTAATGCGATAACTAACTCGAAAGTTGAAGCTGCCAATTATCCATTTGCGACCATTAGTCCTAATGTGGGGATTGTCGAAGTACCTGATCCACGTTTAGATACACTTGCGGAACTAGTTAAACCGCAAAAAGTTGTACCTGCCGTGTTTGAATTTACTGATATTGCGGGGTTAGTACGTGGTGCTAGTAAAGGTGAAGGATTAGGTAATCAATTCTTAGGTAATATTAGGGCTGTTGATGCCATTTGTCAGGTCGTAAGATGTTTTGATGATTCAAATATCACGCATGTTGATAATACTGTTGATGCGAAGCGAGATATTGAGACGATTAATCTTGAACTAATCATGGCAGACTTAGAACAAGTAGAAAGACGTTTAGGTCGAATTGAGAAACAAGCGAAAATGCGGGAAAAGCAATTTGTGGAGGAATATCAAGTTCTAGAAAAAATTAAAGCAGGCTTCCTAGAAGGAATACCTGCCCGCTTACTTGATTTAACTGATGAAGAGAAAGACCTTATTAAACATTTACAACTATTAACACTAAAACCAATGCTTTATGTGGCCAATATTGGTGAAGATGAAGTAAATTCATATGAAGATAATCCGCATTATCAAGAAGTTAAGAAAATCGCCGAACGAGAAAAAACAGAAGTAATTGCGCTATGTGCTAAAATTGAAGCTGAATTAGTGGAGTTAGATAAAGAAAGTCGAGCCCTTTTCTTAGAAGAATTAGGTATTAAAGAAAGTGGGCTTGATAAACTCGTAAAAGCAAGTTATAAACTACTTGGACTCCAAACCTTCTTTACCGCTGGACCAAAAGAAGTTAGAGCTTGGACCTTTAGAAAGGGTATGACCGCACCAATGTGTGCAGGCATTATCCACAGTGATTTCCAAAAGGGTTTCATTAGAGCAGAAGTAATCAGTTATGAAGACTATATTCATTATGGTAGTGAACAAGCAGTAAAAGAAGCAGGGAAAATGCGACTCGAAGGTAAAGAGTATATTGTGCAAGATGGGGATATCATGCATTTTAGGTTTAATGTGTAGAACTATTTATCATTCAATTAAGTGATTAATTAAATATAGATAGAAAAATAAAATCTCATAGTATATAATTTATAATACTATGAGGTTTTTGTTTTATGGGAAACTATAATTATTAAGTTTAGGTAAGAGTTTTAACTAAAAAAGTTGTAGGGGGATGGATAATTAAGTTTTCATGGTAAATGAGTAATGTACATTTTTATCTAAATGCAATAAAGGATAAGATAAAAAATATGCTATTAGTTAAGAAATGAAAGTGATGCAAAAGATTTAAGTGATATCGAAAATGGTTGTTTATCTATTATGTTCAGCAGTAATTAAAGTTTATAATTAAATCTCCTGTATTATAAATGAGTATATAATAACGACTCCACTATTTAAAAAGTAAATATAGAAATTGAATATGTTAAAAAGAAGATTAATTTATTGCATGAGAAATTGCTATTGAATGTTTGCAATTAAAGAAAGTTAAAATACTATTAGATTAAAAAAATGTGAAAGGGGATTGTAATAAATGAAAAACTCCATTATTAATTTTATGACTAGTATTAATAATTTATCGGAAGTTGAAATATCATTCATAATAAAGAATAAAAAAGCAGAGTATAGACCACAGATATCAAATGATGTAAAATGTAGAATTATTGAATTAATAGCTGGATATTTAAATAGTAGACTAGCTAATGATTAATTAGTTCCGTATGATTCTACGGGTGTTCTAGATAATCAAATTGAATTTATGGATATAAGTGTTCTATTGAATTCTGCGCATTGTGCTAATTTTTTTGATGATAAATTACAACTTGAAGAGACTAACTTACAACCTGAAAAAATGGATTATTATGAAATAATTATAAAAAATAATAATAATAATCAAATAATGAAAGTATATAGACAATTTCAAAAAATGAAACAATTACGTAAAGGGTTATTTAGTTTTATGCATAACCACGAGTTAAAAAGAATTGATGGGAATATTATATGTATTGATGGGACTATAGACATTTTAATTTGGAATAATCAAGTTATAATATTTAATCATATAGCTTTAGAAAGGATACTTAATTTTAAAGATGTATTCATTGAGAAAACAATGGAAGCAATTGCTAAGTTAAAGCATGAGGATATAATGTTAAATGTAGAGCAATTCGAAGATGATTGCATTAATGACAGTAGAATTATTTAGAAATTTCACAAAATTATGACACAAAACAAATTAAACTTATTTTTTAAACATTTTAGTAAAGTAAAAACTATCGTTGATGAATTAGGTTTTAATATTAGTTTTTCAAAAGATGGGAAAATTATATATGAGGATAAAAAGCAATTATTCCACATAGTTAATCTTATGTCCGACTCTTACTTTAGATCTTTGCTAGCTAATAGAATAGGTATTGCAGAGAAAGAAGGTAATATTAGATAGAGATAATGATAATATGGATTTTTAGTATTAAAATATTTGTGGAGGATTTCCATGCTAGCAAAATTAAGTAAAATGGTTACTATTTATATCATCTTATACACCTTTATATGTATTGTTATTAATTCAAAATATTGAATGGGAAGTAAAACCATTTAATATAAAATATATAATCAAATATATAATCAAATATAGTTTTAAAAAAAACCCATGGTTTTTTATTATTGTATTGATTATAATACTTATATCGTTACTAATGACATGTACTATTATATTATTAAAAAGCAATAGTACACTTAGTCTAGATTATAAATTAGTAAAAAACAAAACTAATGATGTACTAAACTACTTTATAACATATTTATTACCTATTTTATCCTTAAATATTAATGATGTGGCAAGTATTATAAATAATAGTATTGCTTTTATAATTATAGGATTGCTTTATGTTAAAAGTAATCAATTATATTTAAATCCATTATTACTATTAGTGGGCTATTATGTTTATGAAGTTAATGATAGAAATATTATTTCAAAGAAGAGTATTGAAACTTTGCAAATTGCTATACATAATAGTTCATTGCAAGTAAGACAAATTTCAAAAAATATATACATTGAAAAAACTAAATTGAAATGATTATTAATATATTTATTCTATGAAGTTAAACTCTTTGTGTCCATGTAATTATACTAACATCATATTTTATTAAAGTCTATAAATTAAGATATGGATGCTTATAATAATTTTTTATTTTATATTAGGTATGGATGAATGAATTTTTAATAAATGCTAATAAACCTAAATTGTTATATGTTAAACTTTACTAGTGCTAAAGTTATATTTTGATTTTTACACGATTATATGACTCTTGTATAATTCAAATACAAGAGTCTTATATTTAGTAATCAGTTATAATCGAACATATGTATTATAAAAAATATGTCGATTTATAGAATATGTTTTAAGTCTATGTTATAATCATTCTAGATTTATCGTCATAGTTAGTGTGCTTTAAGAAAGGAGAATAGTTATGGGCGCCAAACCAGTAGTAAAATGGGCAGGAGGAAAAAGACAGTTAGTTTACAAGTTGATAGAGTACATGCCAAAAGAGTTTAAGCATTATTATGAACCATTCGTTGGTGGTGGCGCTTTATTATTTGAATTACTACCTAAAAAAGCGACAATTAATGATGTAAATGATGATCTTATATGTATATATCGTAGTCTAGCTAACGAAGAATACTACCATTTAATGTTAAATGAACTTGATAAGCATGAGTTTAATCACTCAGAGGAATATTACTACAAAGTAAGAATGATGGATAGAGAGCCTAATTATAAAAGTCTTCCGATATGGGTACGTGCAGCAAGAACTATTTATTTAAATAAGAGTTGTTTTAACGTTTTATACAGAGTTAATAGCAAAGGTTACTTTAATGTCCCTTTTGGTAAAAAAGAAAAAATTAATACTTATGATAAAGATAATATGGAAATTATTCATTATTACTTTAAAACAAATGATGTAACGATCCTTAATGGTGATTTTGCTAAAGCAGTTGAAAATGCTAAAGCAGGTGATTTTGTTTATTTTGATCCTCCATATGACCCTCTAGAAAATAAAAATTCATTTACCTCATATTCAAAAGATAATTTTACGCGTGATGACCAAGAGCGGCTTGCCAATTTGTTTATGGAGTTATCTAAAAAAGGTGTATATGTTATGTTGAGTAATCATAATACTTCCTTAATCAAAGAGTTATATAAAGATTATAATATTCATATTGTGCATGCAAAGCGAGTGATCAATTCTGATTCAAATGGAAGAGGCGATGTTGAAGAGGTAATTGTAACTAATTATTAGGAGTAGATTAGAATGAAATTACATTTACCAAAGGATAAAATTTATTATATAGATGGTGACTTTCATCTAATATATGGTGATTCTTTTGAGGTGTTAAGAATACTTAAACCTAAATTAGTTGATATTATTTTTGCGGATCCACCCTATTTCCTAAGTGGAAATGGAATTACATGTCATGCTGGCCAAATGGTTTCAGTAAAGAAAGCTGATTGGGATGAAGAAATTGATGTAAACGAAAAACTTAAGTTTAATCGCAAGTGGATTAGATTGTGCAAAAGAGTCCTCAAAGATGATGGGACCATATGGATATCAGGGACGATGCACAATATTTATACTATTGGTGTAGCACTAGAGATGGAAGGATTTAAAATAATAAACAATATTACATGGAAAAAGCTTAATCCACCACCTAATATTTCGTGTCGAGCATTTACACATTCTACGGAAACGATTTTATGGGCGAGAAAAAAGCAACGTAAAGCCAAGCACTTATTTAATTATCATTTAATGAAAGAATTAAATAATGGTAAGCAGATGAAAGACGTGTGGGAGTTATCAATGACAAAACCATCAGAAAAGAAACACGGTAAACATCCAACCCAAAAACCTCTTGAATTGTTAGAACGAATTATTCTTGCTTCCACTAATGAAGGAGATGTTGTATTAGACCCATTTAATGGTAGTGGTACCACCGGTATAGCTGCAATTAAGTTAAACAGAAAATATATTGGTATTGATAATGTTTTAGAGTATCTAGAAATTTCAAAGAAAAGGTATTTAGATTTAAGAAAATAAAGGGAGAGATTATTAGTGCGCGATTTTGAAAGTTGGTTGAGTACTTTCCGTGATAGTCTTGCAAACTACAATTATTATGTAGATTTTCCTTCTGTAATTGAAAATGCAGAAAAAATAAAAATTGAGTTAAATATTCTAAATGCTTTAGTGGGGTCAAAAGACATTGAAAATGAGTTTGAAACAATTGTTACGAGATATCCTGAAACATTAAAATGTATTCCAATTTTAATTGCCAAAAGAGAAATGGAAATATATGTTGAAGATGAAGAGGGCTCCTTTAATTTCCGCTTTGACAATCCTAATTACAGCATAGAGGAATATAAAATGTTTATGAGGAAAACAGGATTGTTTGATTTTATTCAAAACAGGATCATAAATAATCTATATGATTATGTCTTAGGTGTTGAATCAGGATTAAGTTCAAACGCTAGAAAAAATCGTGGCGGAAAACTAATGGTTGAACTAATTGAACGATATATGAAAAAGTATAATTTAGAATACTATAAAGAAATGGGTATAAAAGAAATTGAAAAAAGATGGGGATTAGACTTGTCGAAAATTTCTAATGATGGAAAAACCACTAAAAGGTTTGATTTTGTTGTGAAAACTCCTAACTATGTATATGGAATTGAAACCAACTTCTATGCTTCAGGTGGTTCTAAATTAAATGAAACTGCTCGAAGTTATAAAATGCTTGCATTAGAATCTAAAGATATTCAAGGGTTTAAGTTTGTTTGGTTTACTGATGGTAAAGGATGGCTCAGTGCAAGGAATAATCTTCAAGAAACTTTTGAAGCTATGGAACATCTTTATAACATAAATGATGTAAAGAATGGTATATTCGAAACATTATTTATATAAAAAAGTCACCTCAACTGTGTATAAATAGTTGAGGTGACTTTTTATGTTGTATAACGACGATTGTATAAAAGTTTTAAAAACCATTGAAGCAGATAGCATCGATATGATCTTTGCAGATCCACCATATTTTCTTTCTAACGATGGATTGACGATTAATAGTGGTAAAATTGTATCTGTAAATAAAGGTGAATGGGATAAACCTAAGAGTTATCAGAGTACAGTTGAATTTACAAGACAATGGTTGTCAGAATGTTGGAGGGTCTTAAAAGATAATTCTACGATATGGGTTACTGGTACCAGTCATAACATCTTTGAAGTTCATTTTGTGATGAAGGAAATAGGTTTTAATGTGATTAATATAATAATCTGGCACAAAATTGACCCGCCACCACTAATATTTAAGAATAAGTTTAAATTCTCTTATGAGTTTATCATATGGGCAAAGAAAGGTAAAAGGCATTATTTTAATTACGATTATGTGTATTCAATCAATAATGAAGAGATGCATGATGTTTGGAATTTACCTACAGTTCAAATGTATGAAAAACGTTATGGTAAACATCCCACTCAAAAACCTGAATGTTTGTTAGAAAGAATTATACTATGTTCAACTCAAGTGGGAGATTTAGTATTAGATCCTTTTATGGGAAGTGGTACTACATGTGTAGTGGCTAAAAGGCTAAAAAGAAAGTATATAGGCATAGAGAAGGATGTTAAGTATTATGAAATAGCTAAGAGGAGATTATATGAACATAGATTGTAAAATATTATTTCTCAAAGATGACTATCATTTAATCTAGTATTTCTATATGTTTTTTAACTATTTCTTCTCTTTGAGTAAACATACTTTCTAATATCATTAATAACATTATTGCTAATGATTTAACTTCTGTTATAACATTACTTGGTATCCTAATGGTTGCTTTTATATGACATATTTGATTTCTTAATGATTTATTATTGTTATTATCTATATATAAATAGCATAATGATTGATATATCTCATAGCCTAATAACTCTGTTAATATATCTTTATTTTTATTTAAAATCTCGTTCATTGTCCTATAAGTTCCTTGAGAATAATGTTCTATATCAGAGTTTGGTTCCAAGGAAAGTATCTCAACTATTATTCTCTCAATTAATGGAAAAAGATATAATAATGATTCAGCTTTATCATTGCGTAAAACTATTAAAAAATCATTTTTAATAAATGGAAAATATTTAAACATAGTTATAGTCTCAAGTAGTGGTGTAAATTTCGTGGAGGCTAATTGACAAAAGTAACCACGATATGATTTCTACTTTATTAGGGAAACAA
>JAAZCR010000221.1 GCA_012513195.1 Bacilli bacterium
GAGAAAAGCTAAATGTCTGGAAACCCTTTATTTACAAGCTTTTCAGTTTTTTATTTCTTAACTCTTGACATCAATGTTACACACTCCACATGGCTAGTTTGTGGGAACATATCCACAGGCTGGATTACCTCAATATTATATACTTTAGTTAATTCATTCAAATCTTTCGCAAGTGTTGATGGATTACATGATACGTATATTAGTTTCTTTACTTTAACTCTCTTTAAGACACTAAGTAACTTATCATCAATGCCTGTCAGAGGTGGGTCCATGATAATACAATCAGGTTTAAAACCTTCTTTAATCCATTTAGGAATAATTGTTTCAGCATGTCCCGCTTCAAAATAGGCATTAGTGATGTTGTTTAATGATGCATTATTGCGAGCATCTTTAATTGCTTGTTCAGTTATATCAACACCACGCACTTCAGCTACATCACGAGCGATAAATAAACTAATAGTTCCAATCCCACAGTAACTATCGATAACTTTATCAGTCTTCTTGAGATTAGCTAATTGTTTTACGACATCATATAGTACTTCCGTTTGCTTAGTATTTAGTTGGTAAAATGAGTGTGGTGATATTGTAAACTTAATATCTTTAATCAAGGCCTCAATGGTCTTTTTACCTCTTATATGGATAAACTCTTCACCATAGATTTCATGACTACTAATATCAGGATTGATATTGACATAGAATGATACTACTTCTTTAACTTTAGTCATTAATTCTTCTGCCAATTTACTGATGTTTGTCATGTGTTTATCTTTTAAGACTAATACGACTTGACACTCTTTAGTATTCTCCATATAACGTACTGACACATAACGTAGATTACCACTTCTAGTTTTCCGGTTATATGCCATGATATGATGCTTTGGTAATAGTACTTTAATAATATCAAGTGTATTATTTATAAACTCATTTTGAATAATGCATGTATCAATATAAACTAAATGATTGGTATTGGCTGCATACAAACCAGTAACGACATTTCTTCCTTCATTTGCGACAGGCATTTGGGCTTTATTACGATAGTAATAGGGTTTATCCATCCCAATCATTTCTTTGATATCGATATTAAGTTGATCATATTTAGTTAAATATCGTTCTAAAGAATGAACAATGATTTCTCTTTTGAACTTAAGTTGACTCTCATACTTTATGTGTTGAAGTTGACATCCACCACATCGACCAAAATAAGGGCAGGGTGCTTCCACCCTGTCTTTACTTGGTTTTTTAATTTTAACTACTTTTCCTTGAATATAATTATCTTCCTCTTTGATAAATTCACAGATTATTTCCTCTTCTGGAATCGCTCCATCCACAAATACAGCCTTGCGTTTATAATATCCTATTCCTTCCCCATTAATTCCTAGTCTTTTAATTGTTAAGAGAGTTTGAAAATTGCTCTTCATGATGCACCTCATTGTTAAAGATTACGTGGTTTGATTAGTTCATTATAAAACTCATAGATTTCATCGATGATTTGTTCATAGTTCTTACCTAAAGTTTGTTGCGCCGCTTTTTCTACTTCTTCTTTCTTACTATCATTTAAAGCAGATATAATGCGTTGGGCATAGGATAAACTATTTTTATCCGCAAGATAACCATTAAAATTATCCTTCACATAATGATTTGAGTCCTTAAATAATAATGCTGGGCAACGTAAACTTGCAGCTTCTCTTATTGACAATCCTAATGAGTAGTCAGGGACAGGACTTAATAAGAGATTAGCTCTTGAATAGTATTTCGCTAAGATTTCCCGATCAGTTATTTCGCCAACGAAGATTACATGATTGGTTAGACGTTTTTCTTCAATCAATTTCAGCATATCTTGTTTAGCCTTACCTTCACCTACAAAAAGCATCCGGAAACGTTGGCGCATTTCTCTGAGGATTCCTAAAGCTTCGATAATATATTTTATATTATTTTCCCATTCTAATTTTCCTACATAAAGTAAGACATTATACTCAGGATTAATATTGTATAGATGATTAATATAATCGATATCCTTTACTTTCTCGTTTTCATTATAGATAAAGTCACTACCCATTTCGATTATTTCAACACGTTTTTTAAGTCCATAAAACTTTAAGACGTCCGCAATCTCCTCATCAAATGTTAAGATTAAATCCATTTGATTATATAGGGAAACAATCTTTTTCATCTTATATTTAATGAGGAATTGGGTTTTTGTTTTATTTTTAAATTTATTGTAGTAACAAACATGACAAGATCCAACAACTGGTCGTTTTAATTCCTTGCTTAATTTAACCGCAATCTTACCCGCATTAAAGGGAGTATGAGCATGTAAGATATCAAATTTAAATGCTTTTAGTCGGGATGGGATGACGTTGGGTTTATGTCTTAATACATCAAAACTCTCATTATCATGATAAGGATATATGTTTGGCGTAATAACCGTAGTTCTCCCATATTTGCGATTCAACCAATAAGCATAACTGCGCACAATAACACTAATACTATCAATTACAGGATAATAAACATCAGTAAATTGACCGGTACTTATAAACATATAGCCCACCCCTAGATACTTGTATTTTTATTATACAATAATTTAGGAATTATTAAAATATATATTAATTATATAATTATTTTTATGTTGAAATATCGGAAAATATGTATAAAACATACAAAAAGGTATGGAATAATCCATACCTTTGCGGTTTTAAAAACCGCCTACAAATACCTCAGGTGGGATGAATAGATCTGTTATCGGTGCGAATTCATAACCTTGGTTTTGTAAATCAATAATAATGCGTTCGAGCGCATCCGCATTATCCTGTGATACTGAATGTAAGAGGATAATCGCTCCAGGATGAATGCGCTGCATTACTTCATTATAGGCATATTCCCACCCACGTACCTTATCTACTTCCCAATCTTTATAAGCTACTGACCAAAAGATAGTATAATAGCCTAACTCATCCGCAATCGAAAGGGACCTTTCGCTAAAAGTACCTTCTGGGGGTCGTAAGATTTTGAGTGGCTTTTTACCAATAATCTTTTGGTAGTAGTCTTCAAACTTTTGTAGTTCTTCTTGATATGCTTCTTTATCTAATTTAGTTAAATCTGGATGACTCCAAGTATGATTCCCGATAATATGGCCTTCTTTAACCATTCGTTTTACCAACGCTTCTTCCTTCTTCAGGTAATCACCTACTAAGAAGAAAGTTGCCGGTACATTATATTTCTTCAACACATCAAGAATTTTAGGAGTATACCCTTTTTCGTAGCCTGCATCGAAAGTTAGATAGAGTTTTTTTGATGTACTATCATCCATATAATAGACATTATGACCTTTAATAATACTTTCATAAAGAGCGCCAATCTCGGGTTTCTCACCTGGTTTGCCTAACTTATAACCCCAACCATAACTTTTTGTGGGGTTTCCATATACATTTAAATTGAGAAGTAGACAAGTAATGATAAAACTGAGAAATACACCGAGTGCTTTAAGCAGTTTCATGTGTGTCACTCCCTTCGGTGTATTCATTATTATTTTTTAAATCCTTTCTACTATCATGAATGGTAATTTTAACCCGATTAATAATGATACCGACAATTAATACATAACTTAACAAATATATCCACATAACAAACACAAATAATTGCGTAAAGGTTTTATAAATATTTTCGTAATTGGCATAATAGTCTGTATATAATTTAAAGCCAAAGGATACAATTATCCATCCAAAGGTTGTAAAAAGAGCACCTTGAATTACATCACGAAACCGTTGTCGAAAATCAGGAACTGAATACATTAAAAAGGTTACAATGGAAGTAATAATCATCACGCTTAAAACTAAATGGACATAATGATAAAAATACCGAGAGATTAGATAATTAAGTAGATAGATTTCTAGTAATTCATAGAGATATTTACTGAAGATGGTAATGACACAAAGAAAAAAGATTAAAATAATTAATAGTAAAGTATTTATGAAAGATATTATTCTGGTTCTAAATATAAGTTTTTTTGGCTTAATATTATATATTAATAAGTAACTTGTATAAAAAGCAGAGTATATTTTAGATGCTATATACAAAAGAAAAAGATTAGATAAGGTTAAAATAGAAGCATGATAAGAATGCCGCTCAATCAATCTAACTAAAACTGTATAAACATCTGATGGTAACACTTCTTTGATGACGATTAAGATGTCCTCATTATTATTTACTGTAAAATAAACCACCTCAAAAATTAATGTTAGGATGGGTATAAAAGATAATAAGATAAAAAAGGCTATATAGGGAGCAAGGATTTTAATTTCCCGATGTTCTAAGAGATGGACGATTTCTCTAATATATGTAAATTCATGAGGATATTTCTGTTCAAGTTTTCTTAAAAATTTAATTTTTTTTAATATTTTAAACATAAAAAATTCACCCATTATTATTGTGAATAATAATGGGTGAATTATTACTTATTAATATCCTAGCGTATCATTAACTAAAATCATAATAAAACGATTAGGTTGAGGCTTTTTAATTGTCACATAATACCGACAAATACGATTCTTACTTTCACAGTCGATACATTTACCTGTATTTTGACAAGGAGTGTTTAGTTCAAGTCGTTTAGAGTTTAACGGAGCTGCATGATTTTTAACTCTTTCGATTGCTTCATCAAGGTCTTTAACGATTTTATTAACTCCCGCAATGACAATTACTTTATCGGGACCATAAATCATCGCTGCTACACGATTTCCGCGCCCATCGACATTGAATAATGTACCATCCTCACAAATCGCGTTAGTACCAGTTATATATACATCCGCAAAAAAACTTTTCCGAAAGATTTCTTTTAAATCCTCACTGGATAAGTCTTCAGCATAACGATCAAGGAAATTAATGTTTAAAGAACGTAAATAATCGATAATGCCTAATTGTGATAATGTTACTGAACCACCAA
>JAAZCR010000222.1 GCA_012513195.1 Bacilli bacterium
AAGCATATTATGAGTTAAATAGTAATGTGGATGCTAGTAGTATAACTGTAAAACTAAAGACAAATGGCACAGAGCAAGTACTACCACTTACTGATTCTAAACTAACAGTCACAGGCTTAATGGATGGTAAAATAGACACAACATCTGTAGGTGAAAAAACTATTACCGTAAAATATGACACCGCCATTCTTAATATTAAATATCAAGTGGCTAATAAACTTGTTAGAAATTTTGCAGATTTTAAACAAGCAATTGAAGAATTACAAGGTTTAATTGTCTTAATGAATAATATTTCAGTAGAAACATCAGAAACAGGATTAACTGTGCCAAAAGATCATGTAAAAACACTAGAACTAAATGGTCATATTGTTTCTTTTACGACAAGTTATGAAGGTACCACCGCATTAATCACTAATCTCGGAACATTAATAATTCAGGATAATACTGATACCAATAAAGATGGGTTTGGTAAAGGTGTTATTACCAATAAAGCCTTAAATCCTGATGATGATTGGAAAGACGAAGACCCTAATCATCCCTATCCAACATATGCGAATAATACGATAACTAATAAGGGTACACTTATCATTGAAAGTGGTCGCATTGAGAACTCTACCGCTGGTGGGGCTACCTATCCAATCGACAATAACAGTACCACTAGTGATGCGATTGTTTATATTAAAGGTGGAGGAATTATGCAACCAAAGGATGCGGCCATTCGCTTATATGCCAATAGTAGTCAATATAAAAACGAAGTACATGTCTTAGGTGGTTTGATTGAAGGTAGCCGTGGTATCATGATTCATGCTCATGGTAAAGCAGAGTTAAATGTTTTCGATGGAACCATTCGTGCTACTGAACCTGCCTATAAACTAGCCTTATATTCATGGACCCAAAACTATGGTTTTAAAGACACAAAGATCACTATAACTGGTGGTACATTCGATGGTAATATTTTCTTCACTGGTGGTGCTAATAAAGCTACACCTGAAACGGTATCGATTACTGGTGGTGTTTTCTTAGGTGAAGTAGGAACTTACGGTTCGATGGCACCATTTATCACTGGTGGTAAGTTTAAAGTTAATCCTGGTGATTTTGTAGATACTACTACTCATGAAGTAAAACAAGTGGAAGACTATTATATTGTAAGCCCAAAAACTGAATAGAACAATAAAAGCTAATAGATAAAAAATCACTATCTATTAGCTTTTTAAATTAATAGTAAATATATTTAGGATGCACATAATCAGTTAACCATATATTACTATCAGTTTTATACAACTTTATCCCATCTTTAACCATATCTTGGGCCCTAATTTTTAATACCACTGGTGCCCCATGGCGCTTACCAACCTTTAAAGCTGTTTCTTCATCGGTGGATAAATGGACAAATTGTCGGTTTTGTTTTTTGATTCCTTCCTTAAGAATATTAGCTACGAAATCTTTACTTGTCCCATGATACAGGATTTCTGGTGGATTAGCTGTTTTTAAATCTAACTTCACATCAATAGAGTGACCATAATTAGCTTTAATTTTTGATTTATCTTCATTAAAGGCATAGCGCTGTTTCTCATCATTTTGAACTATAGATTCTAAAATTTCCTTGTTAATATCATAACCTTTCTTACGAATACCTTCAATCAAAGCATCTACATTAGCATAACCCCTAGAGTCTAACTCAATATTAATAGAAGCAGGATTATGCCTGAGTATGTAACTTACGAACTTACTTAGCTTAATGTTATTCATATTATCACCTAACTTGGTACTTATTTCAAAAACATCATGATAAAGCTTTTCCATTACACACTTCAATATTAGCAACCATCTTTTTCTTGGTTTGTTCATAGTTGTGATGAGATAGTTGTATAATATTTTTTAAATCCTAACAAAATAAATTGTCTATCTATTAATAAAGAGTTGTCCAGTAAACACATATTAGACAACTCTAGTCAATTACTTTTTATAAATGATACCCACCTATTCCACCAGGAAAACGTGGCCTACGTGGTCCCATAGGACGACGTGTTTTTGGTCCATGATAATAATGTTGATGTGGTGACATAATAAATGGCCGTCGCGGTCTAAATAACACCCTACCTAAAAGTGATGCTCCGATTACCGTGCCTGCAACAGTTGTGGCTATTTTAGCGGTATTATTGGTTGTCGTTTTCCCCTTAACTTTAACCCCACAATTAGAACAGCGATTCGCATTTGTTGGTAGATTTGTCCCACAGTTTGGACAATATATCATATATTATCCCCCCATCTATTACTAATATTATTATAACTAATTTTATTCAGCCATTAAAGACTCAATGATATTTTTTGAGTCGTAAGCAGTATAATTAAAAAACCGTTAATAGATTAGCATCATTGATTATTATCTATTGGTGTAGTTAAATTATATTTAATATCCTCTTCTATACTATTTAGATTTACATAATTC
>JAAZCR010000223.1 GCA_012513195.1 Bacilli bacterium
AAATAAAATTATTAAATGGAATAATAAGGAGGAAAATGAAATGGCAAAATTAACTACTGCTGAAATTATTGCGTCATTAAAAGAAATGACCATTTTAGAATTAAACGATTTAGTAAAAGCTATCGAAGAAGAATTTGGTGTTACTGCTGCTGCTCCTGTAGCTGTTGCTGCAGCTGCTGCTGAAGAAAAAGTTCAAACTGAATTCGATGTTATCTTAACAAATGCTGGTGCTGCTAAGATTGGTGTTATCAAAGTTGTACGTGAATTAACAGGTTTAGGATTAAAAGAAGCTAAAGACTTAGTAGACAATGCACCAAAACCAATTAAAGAAAAAGTTTCTAAAGAAGAAGCTGAATCCATTAAGGCTAAATTAGAAGAAGCTGGCGCTACTGTAGAAATAAAATAATTAATCAATGAAGTAACAAACCTGAGAAGACTCCTTCTCAGGTTTTTCATTGATTTTATTACCAAAAATTTAGTCTGAGGTGAATAATTTTGACTAGTCATTACTATAATAATAATTTAGAGACTAAAAGTTTGGAAAAGACCTTTACAGTTAATTTATTAGGTAATGAATTAACATTCATCACTGATCATGGGGTGTTTTCCAAAGAACGTGTTGATTATGGTTCAAGGGTATTGATTGAAAGTTGGATGAGAGAACCTTGGTATAAAAAAGTATTAGAAGTTGGGTGCGGATATGGCCCAATTGGTATTAGTTTAGCGAAAGCTTATCCAGATATCCATTTTGATTTAATTGATGTAAACTTGAGAGCACTTGATTTGACAAAGCGAAATGCAAAGTTAAATAATGTTAATAACGTGAATGTCTTTGAAAGCAATATTTATGAAAAGATTACTGATAAATACGATTGTATTATATCAAATCCGCCAATCCGAGCAGGAAAGGCAATCGTTCATAAGATATTAGAAGATGCGTTTCATCATTTAAATGAAAATGGATCGATTTTTGTGGTTATCCAGAAAAAACAAGGTGCACCATCAGCAGAAAAGAAATTAGCCCAAGTTTTTGGAAATGTCGAAATTGTATGTCGTAATAAAGGATATTATGTGTTAAAAAGCAGTAAAAAAATTTAAATAAATTTATTGACCGCTTTAAAAAATAATGATATTATAGTATAATGCTTATATGTTGTTTTTTTGAAAGGTAACATATTTTTTATGAAAAATTATTTGAAACTTATTAATCTAAGGGGTGGTTCTCTTGAACACGCAAACTAAACCATACAAGGAAGTCAAATACGGTAAAAGAGTTCGTCGTAACTACTCCCGTATTAGTGGAACCCTTGAATTACCTAATCTAATTGAAATCCAAACAAGTTCTTATGAGAAATTCCTTAAAGAAGGAATTCCACAAATGTTGAAGGATATCTCGCCAATCAAGGACCATGGCGAAAACCTCATCTTGGAATTTATTGATTACGAAATAGGGCAACCGAAGTACGATGTTCTGGAAGCAAAGGAGCGGGATGTCACCTATTCAGCACCTTTAAAAGTTAAGGTAAGATTGACCAATAAAGAGAAACAAGAAGTAGTTGAACAAGAAGTATTTATGGGCGACTTACCGCTTATGACTGACACCGGAACTTTTATTATTAATGGTGCCGAACGTGTTATTGTAACCCAACTTGTTCGTTCTTCAGGAGTATATTTTAGTAATAAGGATATAGATAAGAAGAGCGGCAAGGAGAAGATTAGTGGTCAAATAATTCCAACACGGGGTGCTTGGTTAGAGTTTGAAGAAGATTCCAAAAACATTGCTTATGTCCGTGTTGATCGTACCAGAAAATTACCAGTTACAGTTTTACTTAAAGCACTAGGATTAGCTTCTAAAGAAGAAATTATTAACCTCTTTGGAGAAAGTCCTTTGTTAATTAACTCATTTGAAAAGGACACGACAGAAAACTGTCATGAAGCTTTATTAGAAATTTATGAAAAACTAAGACCTGGAGAACCGCCAACCGTAGAAGGAGCTAAAAATCTTTTCCATGCTCGCTTTTTTGATGAAAAACGCTATGATTTGGCTGCAGTTGGTCGGTATAAGTTTAATAAAAAACTAAGTGTCTTTAATCGTCTTATTAATCACGAATTAGCAGAAGATCTTGTTGATGCTGAAACAGGTGAAGTTTACTTCGAAAAAGGACACATTTTTAAACAAGAAGATCTTGATAAGATGATTCAAAATGGTGTAAATATTGCGGCTATTAATCGTATAAAAGTCAACTTAGTTGAACCTTTACAAGATGGCGATTGTTATATTCAACGCGTTAAAATTAGAGTCGAAACACTTGAAGGAGAAGACTTAATCGTCACGATCATTGGTAATAACCAAGATGAAAATCGTCTTGTTGTTACCCCAAGCGATATCTTCGCCGCAACTAGTTACTATTTCAATTTACTTAATGGAGTTCGGAACTTTGATGATATCGACCATTTAGGTAATAGACGGTTAAGACTTGTTGGCGAACTCCTCCAAAACCAATTCCGTATCGGTTTAACACGGATGGAGAGAGTAGTACGAGAACGGATGTCAACGCAAGAAGCAGAAAACTTAACACCACAAAGTTTAATTAATATTCGTCCTGTAACTGCTGCCATCAAGGAATTC
>JAAZCR010000224.1 GCA_012513195.1 Bacilli bacterium
GAACATATTAACTACAATCAATATATCAATTTCACGATTTTTCATTCTAAGCGATAAATCTTTGTAGTAATTTTCAAACTTATCTGCTGATGTATCAAAATTAGTATTAAAAGTTTCATTATAGTCTTTAATGGCTTCTTCAAGAAAATCACGATAAGATTTTTCTAGACTACTTACATCAAATTCCTCATCAGGTAATAGACCATTTTCAGTTTCTTCATTTGGGCTAAAGCTAAAGATGGTCGCAATAATCAAGTCTTTATTCTTTTCCTGAATTTGCTTCTTAAATTCTTTATAGTATTTTATAGCCATAGGAATTGAATCAGCAGCGAATATTGAGTTGAATCCTGCGAGTCGGCGTGTTTCTCTTTTTTCAATTATCTTTCTAGGATTATACTTATCTCTTTCTTCCCATTTAGCTGTATAAGTATAAAAACTAGATCTCTTAGTCTTTTGATCAAAATGCTCTAGAACATAATTTACAATTTCACTTATCCGTTGTGGATCCGCTAATGCTCTTTCATAATCAATACCACTAACTAATTTGTCTTCAACATTATCAGGTTTCTTAATAGTATTGATAAAATCAATTCTAAATGGTAAGACATTTCCATCATTAATAGAGTCAACAATCGTATAAGTATGTAATCTTTCACCAAATACTTGTTCTGTTGTTCGATATAATGAGTTAGTAGGTCTTGAGTTAACAGCGAATATTGGGGTACCAGTGAATCCAAATAAATGATAGTTTTTAAAACTTTTAACGATTGCCTGATGCATGCTTCCGAATTGGGAGCGATGGCATTCATAAAAGATAATTACAACATGTTTTTTGTAAACATCATGTTGTTTATTCTTCCTAATGAATAAATCTAATTTTTGAATTGTCGTTACAATTATTTTATATTCATGGTAATTACCTTTTTCATCGCGATCTTCTAATTGTCTTTGTAAGATTCTTGTTGAGGTATTACCATTAGCAGCCCCTTTTTCATATCGATCATACTCTTTCATTGTTTGGTAGTCTAAGTCTTTTCGATCTACTACAAACAACACTTTATCTATAAATGGTAAAGAAGCTGCTAATTGAGCAGTTTTAAAACTTGTTAAAGTTTTCCCTGATCCTGTAGTGTGCCAAATATATCCTCCCGCTTCAATTGTTCCTACTTTCTTATAATTAGTAGAAATAATAATGCGTGAAAGGATGCTTTCAGTTGCGGCTATTTGATATGGTCGCATAACTAGTAACATGTTTTCTGATGTAAATACACAATACTTAGTTAAGATGTTAAGAATAGTATGTTTAGAAAAGAATGTTTTCGTAAAATCAACAAGATCAGGGATTATTTTATTATTTGCATCTGCCCAGAAACTAGTAAATTCAAAACTATTACTAGTTTTCTTATTGCTTCGTTCATTTTTTATTTGTTCTTTTATATGTAAATTTCGTGTTGTATTACTATAATATTTTGTATGAGTACCATTAGATATAACAAAAATATGAACATACTCAAATAAACCAGAAGCCGCCCAAAAGCTGTCACGCTGGTATCTTTTTATCTGATTGAAAGCTTCACGGATAGCAACACCACGACGCTTTAACTCAACATGAACTATTGGAAAACCATTCACAAGTATCGTAACATCATATCGTGTTTCGTATTTACCACCTGGTTCAGTGTATTGATTAATTACTTGTAGTTTATTATTATGTATGTTTCTCTTATCAATCAGATAGATGTTTTTGGTTGTACCATCATCACGATTTAATATTTGAATATGATCAGTTTGGATTTTTCTAGTCTTTTCTACTACTCCCTCATTAGCATTCGCAATGACTTCATTAAAAAACCGATTCCATTCATTGTCTGTAAATTGATAATTATTCAGTTTTTCTAATTGTTTACGTAAGTTAGTAATTAAGTCCTTTTCAGACTTAATATTTAAATATTCATAACCCTGAGAAACTAATAATTCAATAAATTCTCTTTCAAGTTCAGCTTCACTTTGATACTTACTAGATTTAGCATTACTATCAGGAACATATTCAGCAACAACTGTTGCTTCATCAGTACTGGCAACGATGTTGTAAATGCTCATCCCGTCACCTCCTTGAAAGATAACAGTTTATCTCTGTAATATTC
>JAAZCR010000225.1 GCA_012513195.1 Bacilli bacterium
ACCCGTTCGCCACTGATATGTCATTTAAACATATCCGTCCGACTTGCATGTATTAGGCATGCCGCCAGCGTTCGTCCTGAGCCAGGATCAAACTCTCCATTAAAACTTTATTTTAATTTCTGTTCTTTCCTAACCTTTTTTCTTTTCTTTCGGTCACTTGATCCGTCTCAAAGGTTTGTGGTTCTTGTTCTGTTTAGTTTTCAAAGATCTATAGTGCTTATCGCGTTAAATATCTTACCAAAAAGGTTGAAACTTGTCAACTTGTAACCTTTGGTAAAAGTCAAACGCAATTATATATTCTAGCACCGCTTCGACTTGCTGTCAATAACTTATGATTGAAACAAGCGAATAAGATTTTAGCACTACTAATATATACTGTCAATAGGTATTTTCTGCATATATTATCGGCTATGATTAATTTGTTTATTAATATTTGAAAATTTTGTCGATTAAATTTTTTTCTCTAACCCATGCACCCAGTCCATAAATAACAAAATTATGATAAACACGATTGAACTTAGCGTCCATGTAATAGGATATGCCCAAGAAATAACTTGAAACTTGGGTATATAACTGATGGTGATGGTGACATAGAGAACACGAATAATGCACCAGAACGCAAGCATCGTTAACATTGGAACGATACTTTTACCGCATCCTCTTAGGATACCACTGGCACAATGGGAAAATGCCACTAAAACATAAAACCATGCTGTTATTCTAGTATGAATGATACCATACTTTATAGCTTCAGGTTCACTAATAAAGATCCGCAAGAAAGTTTCAGTGTTTAACAGAATGATAACACCAATTAATTGTGCCAATATAACACTAAGAAGCGTGCCTTGAAAAGCAGCTTTCTTAGCTCGATCATAGGCTTTGGCACCTAAATTTTGGCTAATAAATGTCGTTAAGGCCATGGACATGCAAGTGATGGGAAGAAATACAAAACCTTCAATCTTCGCATATGCTCCTTGCCCACTCATCGCAAAAGGACCAAAACTGTTGATATTTGTTTGTACGACCATATTACCTATACTGATAATCGAATTTTGCAAACCTGTAGGTAGTCCTATAATAATGGCATCTTTAAGGATATAATTATGGAATTTTATGTCTTTTAAACTTAATCTTGTCTCATCTGTTAAATGCGTCATTCTACGTATACATAAAGCACAACTTACACCTTGACTTATAACGGTCGCAACTGCTGCTCCAGCCACATCCCATTTAAACACACCTACAAACAATAAATCCAAAACAATATTTAAGAGCGAAGAGATAATTAAGTAATATAGTGGACTAGTGGAATCGCCATACGCTCGCATGATACCCATACAGATGTTGTATACGATAACGGTAATAATTCCACCAAAATAAATGGAAAGATACATTAATGATTTAGGATAAACAGAAGCAGGTGTTTTCATTAACTTAAGAATAAATGGTGTCATCGCAACACCAACAATCGTGGCAATTACACTCATTACTAACCCCAACGCAAATACTGTATGGATAGCGTTACGTGTATTATCTTTATCTTTAGCACCTACATATCTTGAAACAACAACGCTAGCTCCCATCCCAATACCATTAAAAAACCCTACCAAGAAGAATGTAATACTTCCTGTAGAGCTTACTGCCGCAAACTCATCATTATCCGCAAAATTACCAACAATTAGAGCGTCAGACATGTTATAAAACTGCTGAAATAAATTACCGATAAAAATTGGGATAGTGAAAATTATTAATTTCTTTAATATTGGTCCTTCGGTTAGGTCAATCTTTTTGTTTAGTAATCCCAACATCTACTTGTATCCCCATTCTAAATATCATTCAGTCCATGATACCAATAAAAAAACCATATGGAAATACTATCCATACAGTTTTTATATGGTGCCTCAGACCGGAGTCGAACCGGTACGGGATTTGACTCCCGCAGGATTTTAAGTCCTGTGCGTCTACCTATTCCGCCACT
>JAAZCR010000226.1 GCA_012513195.1 Bacilli bacterium
CCTTTACAGAAGTTCCCACATGGGAAAAAATAAAACTACTTCAAGAGTTAGAAACAAAGATTAAAGAAAAAGATATTCGTATCGCAAGTGTCGCTAATTGTATGTATCGTGAAACGAAAGTTACGATTGAAATCCGTAACTCCAAGGGTTTATATTTAACGAAAACGGATGGTTATTGTTTCATATACGCATCTGCCGTTGCAAAAGATGAAAGTGATGTTAAGAGTGGAAGTGATTATCGCATTGTAAAAGATTTAAGCGAAATTAACCTTGATCGGTTAGCTGAATCAATCGTAAAACGTGCAGTAGGTCTTTTGAATGCGACGCCAGTTGAATCAAAGAAATATCCTATTATTTTAGAAAATGAGGTTTTTGCGGATATTTTAGGTGCTTTCCAATCGATGTTTTCAGGAGAATCGGTACTTAAAAAACTCACTCTTCTCAAAGATAAAATTGGCGAACAAGTCGCAAATACTAATATCACCATCGTTGACGATCCATTATGTAAAGAAGCCCATATCCAACATAGTTTTGATGATGAGGGTGTAAGTTGTTCTCGTAAAGAAATCATTAGCAAAGGCGTATTTAAGACCTTCTTACACAATTTAAAAACAGCTAATGCATTAAATACTCAATCAACGGGAAATGGTTTTAAGGCTAGTTTAAATAGTCCTGTAGGTGTAAGATATACTAATTTATATGTTGAAAAAGGGTATTCAAGTTTAGAAGATATGATTAAGTCCGTTCAAGAAGGTTTGTTGATTACATCAGTACAAGGTCTTCATTCAGGAGTTAATCCCATTTCTGGTGATTTTAGTCTACAATCTTCAGGTTATTTAATCCAAAATGGCGTAATCACTAAACCTGTAAATTTAATTGTAATTGCAGGTAATTTCCTTGAAATGTTGAAGAATGTTGAAGAAGTTGGTAATGACTTAGTCTTTACTTATCAACATATTGGATGTCCATCCATAAAAATTAGTGCTTTACAAGTATCAGGAGAATAAAAAGTGTGGATTAAATCCACACTTTTTTAATACCATCTACGTCGTCTTGGGAAGAATGGGCGACGAAAGAATGGGAAGGGGTAAGTTGGAAAGAAAGGTAAGTAAGGATAGAAAAAGCGACGTGGATAGGGACGGAAGAAGGGTGGAAAGAAGAAACGTTCTCCTTCGTAAATCGGGATTTCATACTCTTCGTAATACATCTCGACTACTCCTTTATTGTAAGTTATTGTCACATAATACATTATGATGAATATCATAAGAATGCTTAGGCTGATATCGTGATTTTTTGAACGAATTTAATAAACTCTTTGAGAAAACGCTTTCTTTTTTTAAAGAAAACTGCTATAATACTAATGGATTACAAAAATTATAAAGGAGTTGAATAAAACCATGAATATTTTTGAAGAAATGGCCAAGTATGGTTATGAACAATTGGTCTTTTTCTATGATAAAGAAACAGGATTAAAAGGTATTACATGCATTCATGACACTACATTAGGACCAGCATTAGGTGGTACGCGGTTATGGAATTATGCCACTGAAGAAGAAGCTATCATCGATGTGCTAAGATTAGCTCGCGGTATGACTTACAAAAATGCGGCAGCTGGATTAAATATCGGTGGTGGCAAGACAGTACTAATCGGAGACGCAAGTAAAGTAAAATCTGAAGCATACTTCCGTGCGTTTGGTCGTTTCGTTCAATCTCTTAACGGACGTTATATTACTGCAGAAGACGTCAATACCAATGTCAATGATATGGACTATGTCGCCATGGAAACAAAATATATCACTGGTTTACGTAAAACTTCTGGCGACCCATCACCATTTACCGCTCTTGGCGTATATGTTGGTATAAAAGCCTCCTGTAAGGAAAAATTTGGTGATGATTCACTAAAAGGTCGTACAATAGCAGTTCAAGGTGTTGGTAGTGTTGGTTATAATCTTGTTAAACATTTAATCAGTGAAGGTGCAAACGTAGTTATTTGCGATATTAAGCAATCTAATATTGATCGCTGCGTGAATGAATTCCCTGTAACTGTAGTTGAACCTGATAAGATTTATGATGTAGAATGCGATGTCTTTGCACCATGTGCTTTAGGTGCAGTGATTAATGATGATACAATTCCTCGTTTAAAATGTAAGATTGTCGCTGGTTCAGCTAATAACGTGTTAAAGGAAGAACGTCATGCTGAGGAACTAGAAAAACGTGGTATTTTATATGCGCCAGATTATGTTATAAATGCTGGTGGCGTCATTAACGTATATCAAGAAATCCTCGGTTATGATAAGCAAGAAGCTGAAGCAAAAGTAAAACGTGTTTATGAAAGACTCTTAGAAGTTTATCGGATTGCGAAAGAAGAAGGTATTACTACTGCGAAAGCAGCAGATCGCATGGCTGAAAAACGAATTCAAACAATTAAAAACATTAGAAGCAACTACATTAAGTAATAATTATGGAAAATAAAATATATATTATCTGTGGACATTACGGTAGTGGCAAGAGTGAGTTTGCGGTTAATTTTGCAAAAAAATTAAAAACAGATAATACAAATGTTGTTTTGGCTGTTTTAGATATTGTAAATCCTTATTTCCGTTCGCGAGAAATACGTCTATCCCTAGAAAATCTAGGGATAGATGTTATTTCTGATACGCTAAATTCAATTAAAGGGCTTGACATGCCTTACTTATCACCAGCTATTAAAGGTCAAATAATGCAAAAAGACCGAACGATTGTGTTAGACTGTGGTGGTGATCCAGTCGGGTGTCGAGTCTTAAAACAATTTAGCGAGGATATTAAAAAGCGTGATTATGAAATGTATATGATATTAAATGTCTTTCGACCGGAAACTAGTAACGTTGAAGACATTATAGCTATGAAAAATAAACTAGAACAAGAAAGTACTTTAAAGATAACAGGACTAATTAATAATAGTAATTTTATTTGGCAAACCACTGTAGAAGACTTAATCTATGCTGATAAGATTATTAAACAAGTAAGTATATTAACAAATATACCAGTCATTTATGTGGCTGGTTTAAAATCGATAATCAATAAGTTGCCTGAAAGTATTAATGGAACTCCTTTTGAACTAGAACTCCATCTCAGAAGCAACTGGCTATAAATAAGGAGGAAAATCAATGGCATTAGGAAAAATTACCGTTGATATTGAACGTTGTAAGGGCTGTGGATTATGTATCGAAGCATGTCCTTATCATTTGTTAGAATTAACACCTGATTATGTAAACAAAAAGGGATATCAACCAATGCGAATTCATACACCTGAAAAATGTATTGGGTGTGCTAACTGTGCAATGATGTGCCCCGATGTATGCATCACAGTTGAAAGATTATAGAGAGGAGCGATTGTCATGGCGAAAGTAATGATGAAAGGGAACGAAGCCATGGCGCTTGCTGCTTTAAAAGCGGGCTGTAAAGCGTTTTTTGGCTATCCAATCACTCCACAAAGCGAATTACCAGAATATCTCGCAAAACACATGCATAAATATGGTGGGGTATTCTTACAAGCCGAATCAGAAGTAGCAGCAATAAACATGGTTTACGGTGCAAGCGGTGCTGGTGTCCGGGTAATGACTTCAAGTTCTTCACCTGGTATTGCTTTAAAACAAGAAGGTATTTCCTATATGGCAGGTGCAGAACTACCCGCTGTAATAATCAATGTAATGCGGGGTGGTCCTGGTTTGGGTGGTATTCAGCCATCACAAGCAGACTACAAACAAATTACCCGTGGTGGCGGAAACGGCGATTATTATGTGATTGCCTATGCACCCGAAGATCTCCAAGAAACCGTAAATGTGATTAAAGAAGCATTTGATGTAGCTGATTTATATCGAAATCCTGTCATGATTGCGGTTGATGGTTTAATTGGTCAGATGATGGAACCAGTTGATGTTGATATGGAAGTTCCTAAACGAGATTTACCAGAGAAAACTTGGGCAACAACAGGTACTCAAGGTAAACGTCCACCTGTAAATATCAACTCCTTATATTTAGACCCCCTAAGTCTAGAAAAACATGCATTAAAATTGGCTGAAAAATATCGTTTAATAAAAGCAAAAGAACAAAGATATGAATTAGTTAATATGGATGGGGCTGAACTTGTTATAGTCGCATTCGGAACAATGGCACGGATAACTAGAAGTGCTATGGAAATTTTAGCGCAAGAAGGTATTAAAGTTGGTTTATTAAGACCAATCACCATTTGGCCATTCCCAGAAAAAGCCTTTAATGAAATACCAGAAACAGCTAAAGGTATATTATGTTGTGAATTGAGCACTGGACAAATGATTGATGACGTAAAAATCGCAAATAATGGTCGCTTACCTGTTGGTTTCTTTGGTAGAACTGGAGGAATGCTCCCTGAACCAGAAGAAATCGTTAATGCAGTTAAAGCGATGTTAGGGGGGTTAAAACATGAGTAAGATTGTCTTTCAACGAACTAAAGGATTAACAGAAAAGGAATTTAGTTACTGTCCTGGATGTACCCATGGTATCATCCATCGACTGGTAGCGGAGGCACTGGAAGAGTTAGGGGTTGGAGATAAAGCCATCGGGGTTGCTCCTGTAGGA